>JALWQC010000445.1 GCA_027080755.1 Paracoccaceae bacterium | reverse complement strand
GTGGAAAAGGGCGGCACCTTGCTGCGCTTCGCCGGCCCGCATCTGGCGGCCAGCGGCATCGGACGGACGATCGAGGATCCCTTGTTGCCGGTGCGCCTGCGGGCGGGGGATCGGGCGCTGGGCGGGGTGATGTCCTGGACAACGCCCAAGCATCTGCAACCCTTCCCCGCAAACAGCCCCTTTGCCGGGCTGCCCATCCCCCCCGACGTCAGCGTCACGCAACAGGTCATCGCCCGCCCCGGCCCGGATCTAGCCGCGCGCACGCTTGCCGCGCTGGAGGACGGAACCCCGCTGGTGACGGCGCGCCGGATCAAACAGGGGCGTATCGTGCTGTTTCATGTCACGGCGAATGCGGAATGGTCGAACCTGCCGCTGTCGGGGCTGTTCGTGCAGATGCTGGATCGCCTGTCCATCGGGCGGGGCGCGGATGCCGGCGGGGTTACGCTGGCAGGGCGCAGCTGGATGGCCGAACATGTGCTGGACGGTTTTGGCGTGCTGCAAACCCCGCAAAACCCCGTGCCTGTGTCCGGCGCGCGGCTGGAACAGCCCGTCGGCCCCGATGCCCCGCCGGGCATTTATCGCGCCAGTGACACAGGGGCCGCCATTGACGTGATGCGGGACGGGGCGCGGCTTTTGCCGCTTTCCCTGCCCGCCGGTATGCGGATAGAGGTGCTGGACAAAGCCCCGGCCAAAAGCTGGAAACCGGCGTTGTTGCTGGCGGCGCTGCTGGCGCTGATGGTGGATATTCCGGCGACGCTCTGGCTGACGGGGCGGTTGCGGGGCGGGGCGGTTTTGCCGCTGCTGCTGGCGCTGTCCTTTGCGCCGCTCTGGGCCCCGCCACGGGCGCAGGCGGATGACGCGCTGGCCTTGCGGGCGGCGAATGAAACCGTGCTGGCCTATGTGCGCACGGGGGATGCGGGGCTGGACCGGATCAGCGCTGCGGGTCTGCGCGGCCTTGGCCGGACCCTGTTCCTGCGCACCTCGATAGAGCCGGCCGCCCCTGTCGGTGTGGATGTGGAAACCGACGAGCTGGCCTTTTTCCCCCTGCTGTACTGGCCGGTTTCCGAAACAACCACGGCCCTGTCGGAGGCCGCCAGCGAACGGGTGAACCGCTATTTGCTGAACGGCGGGATGATCCTGTTCGATACACGCGATGCGGGGACGGCAGCCGGGGGCGGGCCGTCCCGCAATGCGCGGGCCTTGCAACGGTTGACGGCGAGTCTGGATATTCCGGCGCTGGAACAGGTGCCAAAGGACCATGTGCTGACGCGCTCTTTCTATTTGCTGAAGGATTTCCCGGGCCGCTGGGCCAATGCCCCCGTCTGGGTAGAGGTCTCGCAACCGCTGGAGGGTGTGCGCTTTGCCACGGTAAACGACGGGGTTTCGCCGGTGGTGATCGGCGGGAATGACTGGGCCGCCGCCTGGGCGGTGGATGAAAACAACGTGCCGATGTTCCCGATCGGGCGCGGGCTGGCGGGGCAGCGGCAACGGGAAATGGCGCGCCGTTTCGGGGTGAATCTGGTGATGTATGTGATGACCGGAAACTACAAATCCGATCAGGTGCATATCCCGCAACTTCTGGAAAGGCTGGGGGAATGAGCGGCACGGTCATCTTCCAGCCGGTCATGGACTGGCCGTTGCTGGCGGCGCTGGGCGTTGTCGCGGCTTTGTTGCTGGCGCTGGGGGCGTGGCGGGACTTGCGCGGGACGGGTTTGCGTGTGCTGGCTTTGGCGGCGCTGTTGCTGGCCCTTGCCAATCCGGTCTATCGGCAGGAACAACGCGCGCCGCTGGGGGATGTGGTGTTTCTGGTTCTGGACCGCACCGCCAGCCAGACCCTGCCGGAACGCACGCAACAGCTGGAGGCCGCCAGGGCACAGCTTGCCGACAGTTTTTCCCGCCTTGATCCCCCGCCCGAGGTCATCCCCGTCATCGTGCGCGATGCAACCGGTAGCGACTCCCCGCGTGGCACGCTGTTGCTGCGCGCCCTTGACGAGGCCGCAGCCGGCGTTGCCCCCGAACGCATTGCCGGCGCGGTTCTGGTCAGTGACGCCCGCATCCACGATCCCCGGATCCCCGCCGGTTTCCCCGCCCCCGTGCATCTGCTGCAAACCGGCCGCAAAGGGGATTGGGACCGGCGGATCACGCTGGAAAACACCCCCGCCTATGGTATCGTCGGCGAGGATATCACCGTTGACCTGCGGATAGAGGACTCGCGCCCCGCGGAAAATACCGGTGTGGCCAAGGTCTATTTCACCATCGACGACGGCATCACCCGCACCGCGCGCCTGAAGGTCGGGGAAACCACCACGCTGACAATCCCCGTGGCCCATGCCGGCGAAAACATCGTGCAGATCCGCATTGACAAGCTGTTCGGGGAACTGACCGATCGCAACAACAGCGTTGTCTACAGCTTTAACGGTATCCGCGACCGCTTGCGGGTTTTGCTGGTCTCGGGGGTGCCATACGCGGGCGAACGGACCTGGCGCAATTTGCTAAAGGCGGATCCGGCGGTCGATCTGGTGCATTTCACCATTTTGCGCGCACCGGACAAAAGCGACGGCGTGCCAAGCGCGGAGCTGTCCCTGATTGCCTTTCCGACGCGGGAATTGTTCATGGACAAGATCGGGGATTTCGACCTGATTATCTTTGACCGCTATCGCCGGCAGGGGATTCTGCCCAATGCCTACCTGCAAAACATCGTGCGCTATGTCGAAGGGGGTGGTGCCCTGCTGGTGGCGGCGGGGCCGGGGTTTGCCGGTGTGGAAAGTCTGGCACGCTCGCCCATCGGGGCGGTATTGCCGGCGGCGCCGACGGGGGCGGTTCTGAACGGGGGGTATCGGCCGCTGATTTCGCCCCTTGGCCAGCGCCACCCTGTGACGCGCGGCCTGGACGGCGGGCTGGATACGCCGGACTGGGGGCGCTGGTTCCGCCAGATCGCGCTGGCCCCGAGGGGCGGGGATGTGGTGATGACGGGCCGCGAGGGCCTGCCCCTGTTGCTTCTGGATCGGGTGCAAAAGGGGCGGGTGGCGCTGCTGGCCTCGGATCAGGCGTGGCTCTGGTCGCGCGGGGTAGAGGGCGGCGGCCCCCAGGCCGAGCTGCTGCGCCGTCTGGCCCACTGGTTGATGCAGGAACCCGAGTTGGAGGAAAACACCCTGCATGCCACGGCGCGTGACGGCCGCCTTGTGATCACCCGCAGCGCCTTGCAGGACGTCCCGCCCGAGGTCGAAATCACCGCCCCCTCGGGGGAAATCCGGACCGTTTTGTTGCAGGAAACGGGGCAGGGGCGTTGGCAGGTGGAGGTGCCTGTTACGGAAAACGGCCTGTTCCATATCCGCAATGGGGATCTGGAAACGCTGGCCTCTGTCGGGCCGGCCGCCAGCGTGGAATTCGCGCAGCCGGTGGGGGGGAGTCCGGAACTGCTCGAATTTGCAAAAGCCACCGGCGGGGGTGTTTTTCCCCTGTATGAAGGCACGCCCGAGGTCCGGCGCACCCGCATGGGCCGGATTGCGGCGGGGGACGGCTGGCTGGGATTGCCGGCGCGCAATGCCTATAGCGTGGAAAATATCCGCCTGACCCCTCTGGCCCCGGGTTGGTTGCTGTTGTTGCTGCAGGCGCTGTCAATGGGGCTGGCCTGGTGGCGCGAGGGGCGTTAGCCCTTTTCGCGAAAGTGACGGTTTCCTCTTTGCAATAGCTAAAATTGGTAATATAACTTTACCAAAAGGGGGATTCATGGAACTACCGACACCGAATGCCGATATTCTGGCCCGCAAGGGCGCGATTGTGCGCCGCCTGCAATCCGTCCTGCCCGAAGGGGCGGTGATTGCCGATGAACAAGAGGTCAAGGCCTATGAATGCGATGCGCTTAGCGCCTATCGCTGCCCGCCCCTCGTTGCCGTTCTGCCTGCCAGCACCGAAGAAGTCGCCGCCGTCCTGAAGATTTGCCACGAAGAAGGCGTGCCTGTTGTTCCGCGTGGTTCCGGCACATCCTTGGCGGGCGGGGCCTTGCCGACCTCGGATTCCGTGATCCTCGGGGTGTCGCGCCTGAACAAGGTGCTGGAAACCAATTATGACGATCGGTATATCCGCGTGCAGTCCGGGCGCACCAACCTGTCCGTCACCGGCGCGGTAGAGGCGATGGATTTCTTCTATGCCCCCGATCCGTCCAGCCAGTTGGCCTGTGCTATCGCGGGGAATATCGCCATGAACTCGGGCGGGGCGCATTGCCTGAAATACGGGGTGACGACCAACAACCTGCTGGGCGTGACCATGGTAACGATGGAGGGCGAGGTGATCGAAATCGGCGGTGCCTATCTGGATGCGGCGGGCTATGACCTGCTGGGGCTGATCACCGGTTCCGAAGGGCAGCTTGGCGTTGTGACAGAGGCGACGCTGCGCATCCTGCACAAGCCCGAAGGCGCGCGCCCCGTGCTGATCGGCTATGATTCCAACGAGGTTGCCGGCGCCTGCGTTTCCGATATTATCAAGGCCGGCATCCTGCCCGTCGCCATCGAATTCATGGACCGCCCCGTCATCCGCGCGGCCGAGAATTTCACCCGCGCCGGCTATCCCGACGTAGAGGCCCTGCTGATCATAGAGGTCGAAGGCTCCGAGGCGGAAATCACCGAGCAATTGGAAAAAATCAAGGCCATCGCGCGCCGCCACAATCCGGTGGAATTGCGCGAAAGCCGCAGTGCCGCGGAATCCGCCAACATCTGGAAGGGCCGCAAGGCCGCCTTTGGCGCGATGGGGCAGATCAACGATTACATGTGTCTCGACGGCACGATTCCGGTGTCCCAATTGCCCGGGGTGCTGAAGGGCATTACCGAATTGTCGGAAAAATACGGGCTGGGCGTGGGCAATGTGTTTCATGCGGGCGACGGCAATATGCACCCGCTGATCCTGTATGATGCCAACAAGCCGGGCGATCTGGAACTGGCGGAAAAAATGGGCGCCGACATCCTGACCCTGTGCGTAGAGGTTGGCGGCTGCCTGACCGGCGAACACGGCGTGGGTGTGGAAAAACGCGACCTGATGGGCGTGCAATATACGCCCGCGGATATCGCGGCCCAGATGGGGGTGAAGGATGTGTTTGATCCGCAGTGGTTGCTGAACCCTGCCAAGGTATTTCCCCTGAAAGACACCGAAAGCCGGAGGTCGGCGTGAAACCTGTAGATGAAAAAGAACTGTCGGCAGCGATTGCCGATGCGTCCGGCCCCTTGGCGATTGTCGGGGGCGGCACGCGCAAAATCGGGCACAGAGGGGGCGCGCCGCTTTATACCGGCGGGTTGTCGGGCATTACGTTGTATGAGCCCGGCGCGCTGACGCTGGTGGTGCGCGCCGGCACCCCTTTGCAGGAGGTAGAGTCCGCGCTGGCCGCCGAAAACCAGCGTTTGCCGTTCGAACCGGTTGACTTGCGCCCCCTGCAGGGCACCAGCGGTGAACCGACGATTGGCGGAGTCGTGGCCACCAACGCCGCCGGCCCGCGCCGCATTCAGGCGGGCGCCTGTCGTGACAGCCTGATTGGCGTGCGGCTTGTGGACGGGCAGGGGCATATCCTGAAGAACGGCGGGCGGGTGATGAAAAATGTCACCGGTTACGATCTGGTGAAACTGATGGCCGGGAGCCACGGCACCCTTGGCGTGTTGAGCGAGGTCAGTTTCAAGCTGCAGCCCATCCCCGAGGCCGGCGCCAGCGTGTTGGTCGAAGGGTTGGAGGACAGCGCGGCGATTGCGATGCTGGCCCGTGCGCTTGGCTCCCCATTCGACGTTAATGCCGCTGCGCATATTCCTGCCACCGGCCAGACTCTGGTGCGGGTGGAGGGGCTGGAAGGCTCCGTCAAATACCGTGCGGGGGCTTTGGCGTCGCTGCTGGGCGGGACGGTGGTCGATTTCGACTGGACCACAATCCGCGATGTGCGGCCTTTTGTCGGCCGGACGGGGGATGTCTGGCGGTTTTCGGTCAAACCTTCGGACGGGCCGAAGCTGGGGGCGGCTTTGCGTGCGCTTGGGGCGAGCGATATCCTTTATGACTGGGCCGGCGGGTTGGTCTGGGCGCTGGCGGGCGAGGGCAGGGATTTGCGCCCGGCCCTGTCGGGGTTTGCGGGGCACGGCACGCTGATCCGGGCCTCGGACGCAACGAAATCCGCCGTGCCGGTGTTCCAGCCGGAGCCCCCCGCGATTGCCCGCCTGAGCGCCGGCCTGCGGGCAAAATTCGACCCGCGCGGGATCCTGAATACAGGGATGATGGCCTGATGCAGACGCAATTCACCCCCGAACAGCTTTCCGATCCCGGTATCCGGCGGGCCAACGATATCCTGCGCAGCTGCGTGCATTGCGGTTTCTGCACCGCGACCTGCCCGACCTACCAGATCCTCGGTGATGAACTGGACAGCCCGCGCGGGCGCATCTATCTGATCAAGGATATGCTGGAAAGCGGGCGCAGGCCGGATGCGAAAACCGTGCAGCATGTGGATCGCTGCCTGTCCTGCCTTGCCTGCATGTCCACCTGCCCCTCGGGGGTGCATTACATGCATCTGGTGGATTATGCCCGCGAATATATAGAGAAAAACTATAAACGCCCGCTGTTTGACCGGGCCTTGCGCGGGGTTCTGGCAAAGATCCTGCCGAACCCGAAACTGTTCCGCCTGTCGATTTACGGCGCCTGGCTGGCAAAGCCCTTTCGCTTTGCCCTGCCGGAAAAATTGCGGGCGATGGTGGCCTTTGCCCCCAAAACCCTGCCCGCGCCCAGCCCCGTGGACAAGCCGCAGGCTTTTCCGGCCGAGGGGCAGTGGCGCAAACGGGTGGCGCTGCTGTCGGGCTGTGCGCAAACCGCGCTTGATACCGACATTAACGAGGCCACAATCCGCCTGCTAACCCGTCTGGGAGTAGAGGTCGTGATCGCCGAGGGCATGGGCTGCTGCGGGGCGGTGACGCATCATATGGGCAAGACGGCGGATAGCCACGATTCCGCCGCGCGCAACATTCGCACCTGGATGGCCGAGGTCAACGGCAAGGGGCTGGATGCGATTGTCATCAACACCTCGGGCTGTGGAACGACGGTGAAGGATTATGGCCATATGTTCCGCAATGACCCGCTGGCGCAGGAGGCCGCGACCGTCGCAGGGCTGGCGCGCGACATTTCCGAGCTACTGGAGGAGCTGGAGCTTCCGGCCACTCCGCCGCGCGATATCAAGGTGGCCTATCATGCGGCCTGTTCCCTGCAACACGGGCAGCAGATAAAACTGGCGCCGAAAAAGCTGCTGGCCCGGGCCGGTTTTACAGTGCTGGAACCGGCCGATCCGCATTTGTGTTGTGGATCCGCGGGGACCTACAACCTGATGCAGCCGGAAATCTCGGCCGAGCTGAAGCGGCGCAAGGTGAACACGCTCGAGGAATTGCAACCCGACATCATCGCCGCCGGCAATATCGGTTGCATGATGCAGATCGGTTCCGGCACCGGCGTGCCGGTGGTGCATACGGTGGAACTGCTGGACTGGGCCACAGGCGGGCCGAAACCGGCGAAGCTGGGCTAGCGGTTTGCGCGGCGGGGGCTTTGCCGCTATCGGTGTTTACTAACATATGTTAGTAGACAGGGTGAAACATGTGTAATCACCTGAAACCTATGGAATAATCGCGTTATGCCCCAGCTGCCGAAATTTCTGCAGATTCCCGATACGGTCTCCGATCGCGGCTCGAAATATGCGGTGAGCGGCGGGCGTGTGGGCAGCAGGGCGGATATCAAAGCCTTTCTCAAAGATCTGAAGCGGGCGAAAAAATACGCCAAAGCCACCCACAACACATGGGCCGCGCGCCTGTCCGACGGGATGGAAATCAAGAACGACGATGGCGAGAGCGGGGCCGGCATGATCATCCTGCAAATGATGCAGCGGCAGGGGCTGGAGGACGCGATTATCGTCGTCACCCGTTGGTATGGCGGCACCCATCTGGGGAGTGACCGGTTCAAACATGTGAAAACCTCTGTTCAGCATTTGTTCGATGCGTTAGGATCGGAGTGAACAACAGGAAAAGTCCGATGATTGACCAGATACGCACCGATATTGCGACCACGCCGGAATGGATTTTATATGCGCTGGCGGGGTTTGCGCTGCTGTCGTTTCTGCTGTTTGTCTGGCGTCGTGCCGCCCGTCTTGCAGAGGCACAAGCCGCACTGGCCGAGGTTGAAAGCCGCAACAGGTCTCTGTCCGAGGAGCTGACGCTGCTCACGCAGGAACGCAGCGATTTGCGTGCCGATCTGGCGGCTTTCGAGGCTCTGGCCCCGCGTCACGAACAGACCGCGCGGGAACTGGCCGCCGCCCGCGAGGCCCTGAGCGCCCGAACGGCCGAGATCGCGCGCCTGAACGAAACCCTGCGCCAGCAGAAACAGGCCAGTGCGGAAAAAGAGGCGTTGCTGCAGGCCAATGGCGAGGCCCTGAAAGCCGAATTCAAAACCCTTGCCGCGCAGGTTTTGCGCACTCACGGCGAGGATTTCGAAAAAACCAATGCGGCACGTTTGCAGCAGGTTTTGCAGCCGCTCAAGGAACATATCGGCCGCTTTGAAACCGAATTGCGCGGCGTGCACGAGGCTGCGGGCAAGGATCGTGCCGCGCTCAAGGCCGAGATTCTTAATCTGACGCGCAAAAGCATGCAGGTTTCCGAAGAGGCCCACAATCTGACCAAGGCGTTGAAGGGCGACAGCCAGAAACAGGGGGCCTGGGGGGAAATGATTCTGGCCTCTATTCTGGATCGCAGCGGGCTGCGCGAGGGCGAGGAATACGAAACACAGGCCCATTACCGGAACGAGGACGGCGCGAATCTGCGTCCCGATGTCATCGTAAACCTGCCCGGCGGGCGCAAGCTGGTGATCGACTCCAAAGTCTCGCTTGTCGCTTACGAACGGGCGGTCAATGCGGAAAACGAGATGGCGGCGCAAACCGCGATGCAGGCGCATGTGAAATCCGTAAAGGCCCATATCGACGAACTGGCGGCCAAGAAATACCATCAGCTGGACGACGGGGCGGTGGAATATGTCATCATGTTCATGCCCATCGAAAGCGCCTTTTCCGAGGCCGTTCGCGCGAACCCCGATCTGGCGCTTTATGCGACGGAAAAGAATATCCTGATTGCCTCGCCGACAAACCTGATGCTGGCGCTGAAAACGGTTGAAAACCTGTGGTCGGTGGAAAAGCGCAACAAAAACGCGCTGGAAATTGCGAAGCGGGCTGGCTTGCTGTATGACAAGTTTCATGGTTTTGTCGAGGATATGGGCAAGATCGGCACGCAACTGGAACGCGCACAGGCCAGCCACAGCGCGGCAATGGGCAAGCTGACCCAGGGGCGGGGGAATCTTGTTTCGCAGGCTCAAACCTTGAAAACCCTCGGCGCGCGGGCAGCAAAACAGCTGGCCGTGGATTACGAGGAAAACACGGCCGAAATTCCCGACATGGACGATAGTTCCCCCTCTTGAAACTGTAATAAAGCCCCCTAGATATATAGCACCGGATGCCGCAAGGGTCCGGCTGAATATGGGTCTGTCCATCGTGGAAGGCCCCGCAATCTGTATCGCTCAAAGGAGGATGCCTTATGCGCACATATGACTTGAAACCGCTTTACCGTTCCACCGTCGGCTTTGACCGTCTGGCAACCATCATGGACAACGTGATGAATTCCGACACGGCACAGAACGGTTACCCCCCGTATAACATCGAAAAAACCGACGAGGATGCCTATCGCATCACCATCGCGGTTGCCGGATTTTCCGACGACGAACTGTCCATCGAAAGCCGCGACGGGCAGTTGATTATCTCGGGCAAGAAGACCGAAGATGAAGACAAGGACAGAAACTATCTGCACCGCGGCATTGCCACGCGGGCCTTCGAGAAACGCTTCCAGCTGGCCGACCATGTTCGCGCCACCGGGGCGACAACCGAGAATGGCCTGCTGCATGTCGATCTGGTCCGCGAAGTTCCCGAGGCCCTGAAGCCCCGCAAGATCGAGATTTCCGGCCGTAAGCAGATCGAAGGTAAGCTCGACTCCTGATAATTCGCCGTATGGTTGAATTTTCGCCCGCTCCGATATTTCGGGGCGGGTTTTTTGCATTCCCCTCCCCGGCGCCTTGCATTTTTGCAGTCCGGTTTTGCGGCACGAACTGAACGCTAGTTCAATTTTATTTCTTTACCTGTGACATAATGTTGCTAGTCTAGACGAAAGAATAACGGAATCGAACCGTTTTCATTTGCCGGCCACAGGCCGGATGATGCTTGCAGGGCAGAACATGCCCAAAGGGAGGATACCGGAGTGACGAAGGATTTCGTTCTGGAAGCGGAGCTGAACACGTTCCCGAAGCTGTTGGCGCGCAATGCGGTCAAATTTGCCGACAAGCCCGCCTATCGGGAAAAGGAATACGGCATCTGGCAAAGCTGGACCTGGGCCGAAACCAAGGAAGAGATCGACGCCTTTGCCATGGGCCTGATCGCGCTGGGTCTGGAAGAGGGCGACCACGTTGCCATCATCGGGCGCAACCGCCCCTATCTGTACTGGGCCATGATTGCCGCACAAAGCTGTGGCGCGGTTCCGGTGCCGCTTTATAACGACTCTTCGGCCGAAGAAATGGCCTATGTTCTGGCCCATTGCGAGGCCCGTTTTGCCGTGGTCGAGGATCAGGAGCAGGTCGATAAACTGCTGGAAGTTGCGGATGAAACACCGCGTGTGGAACAGATTATCTATGTGGATAAACGCGGCCTGCGCAAATACGACCACACCCATATGAATGCCTTTGCCGACGTGCAGAAAGAAGGCCGCGCCGGGCATAACCGGCTGGAACCGATCATGCGCGAGCGTCAGGAGCGGCTGAATGCCGACAGCACCTGTGTGATGCTGTATACATCCGGCACCACGGGTAAACCCAAGGGGGTTGTGCTGTCGAATATGAATGTGATCTCGGCGGCGAAATCCTCTTCGGAATTTGACGGGCTGAATGAAAACGATTCCGTTCTGGCCTATCTGCCGATGGCCTGGGTCGGGGATTTCATTTTCTCTATCGGACAATGTTTCTGGACCGGTTTTTCCGTTGCCTGCCCCGAAAGCGCGGAAACGATGCAGTCGGACCTGCGCGAGATCGGCCCGACCTATTTCTTCGCCCCGCCGCGGTTTTTCGAGGGGCTTCTGACCTCGGTCATGATCCGCATGAAGGATGCGAGCAAGCTGAAGCAGCGCATGTTCGAGTATTTCATGGATGTGGCGAAAAAGGTTGGCCCCGCCTTGCTGGACGGCAAGCCGGTGGGCGGCATGGATCGTCTGAAATACGCGCTGGGCAATATTCTGGTATACGGCCCGCTGAAAAACACCCTCGGCATGTCGCGCATTCGCATCGGCTATACCGCCGGCGAGGCGATCGGCCCCGAGATTTTCGAATTCTACCGCTCGCTGGGGATCAACCTGAAACAGCTTTACGGCCAGACAGAGGCAACCGTGTTCATCACGCAGCAGCCCGATGGCGAGGTGCGCGCCGATAC
>JALWQC010000444.1 GCA_027080755.1 Paracoccaceae bacterium | reverse complement strand
GCATTTCCTGCACCCGTTGCGTGCGTTTCACCACCGAGGTGGCCGGTATTTCCGTCATGGGCCAGACCGGGCGCGGCGAGGATGCGGAAATCACCACCTATCTGGGGGCCACGCTGGATTCCAACCTGCAGGGCAACATCATTGATCTGTGTCCGGTGGGGGCGCTGACCTCCAAACCCTACGCCTTTACCGCCCGCCCGTGGGAGCTGGTGAAAACCGAAAGCGTGGACGTGATGGATGCGCTCGGCTCCAACATCCGGGTGGATTGCAAGGGGCGCGAGGTCAAACGCATCGTGCCGCGCAACCACGACGCCGTGAACGAGGAATGGCTGGCCGACAAGTCCCGCTTTATCTGGGACGGTCTGCGCCGCCAGCGTCTGGACAAACCTTTCGTGCGCAAGAACGGCAAGCTGCAGCCCGCCACCTGGGCCGAGGCCTTCGCCGCCATCAAAACCGCCATGGACGGGCAGAAGGTGGCCGCGATTGCCGGCGATCTGGCCCCGCTGGAGGCCATGTATGCCCTGAAATCCCTGATCTCGGGGCTGGGGGGCAATGTGGAATGCCGCGTGGACGGCGCCTATCTGCCGGTGAACGACCGTGGCGGCTATGTCGGCACGGCGACGATCGAGGATATCGACAGCGCCGAAATGATCCAGCTGATCGGCACCAACCCGCGTCTGGAAGCGCCGGTGCTGAATGCCCGTATCCGCAAGGCCTGGCTGCGCGGCGCGCAGATCGGTCTGGTCGGCGAGGCGGCGGATCTGACCTATGACTATGCCCACATGGGGGACAGCCGCGCCGATCTGGAAAAAATGCTGGATATTCCCTATAAAGAGGTGCTGGACGTGCCCTCGCTGATCATCGTCGGGCAGGGCGCCCTGACGGGCAAGGACGGCGAGGCGGTTCTGGAAACCGTCAAGAAGGTGGTGGAACTGACCGGCTCCAAACTGCTGGTGCTGCATACGGCGGCGGCGCGGGTTGGCGGCATGGACATCGGTTTCGCGACCGAGGGCGGCATGATCAACGCGCTGGACAAGGCCGGGGTGATCTACAACCTCGGGGCCGATGAACTGGATATCGATGCCGGCCCCTTTGTTATCTATCAGGGCAGCCACGGCGACCGCGGCGCCCATCGTGCCGACGTCATCCTGCCCGGCGCGGCCTATACCGAAGAGGACGCGCTTTTCGTCAACACCGAGGGGCGCCCGCAGCGGGCCAACCGCGCCGGCTTCCCCGTGGGCGAGGCCAAGGAAAACTGGGCCATCATCCGCGCACTGTCCGCCGAACTGGGGGCAACGTTGCCGTTCGACACATTGGCACAGCTGCGCAACGCCCTGTTTGACGAATTCCCCCACCTCGGGCGGATCGACACGGTGGCGGAAAACGACTGGATCGCGGCGGCGCCCAAGAAGATGGGCAAAGGCGCGTTTATCAACCCGATCACCGACTACTACCTTACCAACCCCATTGCCCGCGCAAGCACGGTAATGGCGGAGCTGAGCCAGATGGCCAGCCAAAGCAAACCGATGGCGGCGGAGTAAAAAATGGACTTTATGATCAACACATTCGGCCTCTATTTCGGCACGTTTCTGGTCATCCTCGGGCAGGCCCTGCTTGTCGTGGTGCTGATCCTCGTGGCGCTGGCCTTTCTGATGTATGCGGACCGCAAGATCTGGGCCGCGGTGCAAATCCGCAAGGGCCCGAACCAGGTGGGCGTTTTCGGATTGCTGCAATCCTTTGCCGACTTTATCAAATATATCGTCAAGGAAATCGTCATTCCGGCCGGGGCCGACAAGGTGGTGTTTTTCCTGGCGCCCGCGATCACCTTCATGCTGGCCGTTGTCGCCTGGGCGGTGGTGCCGTTCAATGACGGCTGGGTCGTGGCGGATATCAATGTCGGGATCCTCTATATCTTTGCCGTTTCCTCGCTGGAGGTCTACGGCGTGATCATGGGGGGCTGGGCCTCCAACTCCAAATACGCCTTCCTCGGCTCGCTGCGCTCTGCGGCGCAGATGATCTCTTACGAGGTGTCGATCGGCCTGATTATCGTCGGCGTGCTGATTTCCACCGGCTCGCTGAACCTGTCGGATATCGTGCGCGCGCAGGATGGCAACTACGGGCTGTTCAGCTGGTACTGGCTGCCGCATCTGCCGATGGTCTGGCTGTTCTTCGTATCCGCACTGGCGGAAACCAACCGCCCGCCGTTCGATCTGCCGGAGGCGGAATCGGAACTGGTGGCCGGCTATCAGGTGGAATATTCCTCCACGCCGTTCCTGCTCTATATGATCGGGGAACTGATGGCGGTGGTGCTGATGACGGCGCTGATGTCGGTTCTGTTCTTCGGCGGCTGGCTGTCGCCCATCCCGGGGATTGCCGACGGCATCTGGTGGATGGTGCTGAAGATGGCCGTGCTGTTCTTCTTCTTTTCAATGGTCAAGGCGCTGGTTCCGCGCTTCCGCTACGACCAGCTGATGCGCCTTGGCTGGAAGGTTTTCCTGCCCATGTCGCTGGGCTGGGTCGTGCTTGTGGCCGCATTTGCGCAATATGGTGTCCCGGGTTATGCCCGCTGGGCCGTAGGAGGGTGATCTGATGGTACCTATCGACTGGAATCGCGCCGTTAAATACTTCCTGCTTCAGGATTTCATTGGCGGCTTCAAGGTGGGGATGAAGTATTTCTTCAAACCCAAGGCAACGATCAACTACCCGCACGAAAAGGGGCCGCTCAGCCCGCGTTTCCGCGGCGAACACGCGCTGCGCCGCTATCCCAACGGCGAGGAACGCTGCATCGCCTGCAAGCTGTGCGAGGCCATCTGCCCCGCGCAGGCCATCGTGATCGACGCCGAACCGCGCGAGGACGGCTCGCGCCGGACCACGCGCTATGACATCGACATGACGAAATGCATCTACTGCGGTTTCTGTCAGGAAGCTTGCCCGGTGG
>JALWQC010000443.1 GCA_027080755.1 Paracoccaceae bacterium | reverse complement strand
ACCTGTGTCTGGGGGAATTGTCGCTGGACGGCTCGCTGGTGGCGGTTGCCGGTGCGCTGCCCGCAGCCCTGAAAGCGGCAGAGGAAAACCTTGGCCTGATCTGCCCGTCCTCTTGCGGGGCCGAGGCCGCCTGGGTCGGCGCCGTGCAGGTCATCGCCCCCGAAAGCCTGCTGGCGATGATGAACCACTTCAACGGCCGCGCCATCCTGCCCGCCGCCGAACCGGGCGAGGTAAAAACCTCCGACACCTTCCGCGACCTGCTGGACGTCAGGGGACAGGAAAAGGCCAAGCGTGCCATGGAAATCGCCGCCGCCGGCCGGCACCATTTTTTCATGGTCGGAGAACCGGGTGCGGGGAAATCCATGCTGGCCGCACGCCTGCCGGGCATCCTGCCGCCGCTGGACCCGTCCGAGGCGCTCGAAACCTCTATGATCCATTCGCTGGCCGGCCTGCTGGATGAGGGTGGAATATCCCGCGACCGGCCGTTTCGCACCCCGCATCACACGGCCTCTATGGCGGCGATTGTCGGGGGCGGGCGCAACGCCAAACCGGGGGAAATTTCGCTGGCGCATAACGGGGTGCTGTTCATGGACGAATTCCCCGAATTCAGCCGCACGGTTCTGGAAACCCTGCGTCAGCCGGTTGAAACCGGTGATGTGGTCGTGGCACGGGCCAATGCCCATGTGCGCTATCCCTGTAAATTCATGCTGGTAGCGGCCGCCAACCCCTGCAAATGCGGATATATGACCGACCCCGCGCGCGCCTGTGCCCGTGTGCCGCTATGCGGGGCGGATTATCTGGGGCGGATTTCCGGCCCGTTGATGGATCGTTTCGATCTGAAGGTGGACGTCCCGCCGATCCGCATTTCGGAACTGTCGCTTTCTCCGGCCGGGGAAGGATCGCGCCAAATCGCGGCCCGTGTTGCTGCCGCGCGGGAAATCCAGCGCCAACGGTTTGCGGATTTCAACGGGGTCAGCACCAATTCCGATGCCGAGGGCGAATTGTTGAACGAGGTTGCCACCCCCACCCCCGAAGGAGCGGCAGCCCTGACCGCCATTGCCGAAAAATTCCGGCTAAGCGCGCGGGGCTATTACCGGTTGCTACGGGTTTCCCGCACGATCGCCGATCTGGAAGGGGAAGAAACCGTGCAGAAAAAACACATTGCCGAGGCGGCAAGCTATCGCTTTTCCACGGTGGGCTAGGAAAACCGGCGCAAAACCTCGGGCGCGGGGAAGGTGGTCAGCTCTGCTGTGGCGGCCAGCCAATCCTCGGCGGCGGGGGTCAGTGTTTTGTATAGCTCCGCAACAAAGGCGCGGCAGGATTCGGCGGGCCAGTCCTCGGGGTAAAACTCCGGCGGCAGTCCGGCAGAATGCAGCACAACCCGCCGCCAGTCGTGGATAAGCATGGTCCGCGCCACAATCGCCTGTTCGGGGGTGATAGCGGCGCCGTCTGCCAGCACCGATTGCAACGGGGCAAAACCGGCGAGAATATCCTGATAGGCGGTTTTTTCCGCGTCCGGCGCAAAGGTGGTTTTGACCCTGTCGGGAATATTCGCCATCTGCCCCTTCAACACCAGACATTGCGAAAGCCCGGGCGTGGCATCGGGCGCATCCCCGGCAAAAAGAAACGCCCCCCGCCCCAGATCCAGAAATCCGGCGTTCAGCAAATCCGCCTGCAATCCCGCCCTGTCGCCGGTCGCGTAGCTGCCGATCGTGGCCAGCGTCCAGAGATCCGGCCCCTGCGGCCCTTTGGGGGAATAAATCCGCTGCGCCGCAGGCAAAAAGGCCCGAAGCCCCTTGTTCGTCAGAGAATACTGACTGGTGCGCCCGATCTTGTGACGTTCTATCCAGCCCTCTTTTCCCAGACGGGACAGGGCGGACCGCATCGCGCCCGGTTCTATGTTCAGCCCGTCCAGAATCGCCCCGAGGGTACTGGCCGAGACCGTCCCCCCGTGCGGCTGGATGGAATCCCCGAAGACGGAGATAATAATAGACCACACCCGCAGCCGCCCGCGGGCATGCAGACGGCGGACAAGCGCATCGATTTCAGGCGAAATTCTATCCATCGCCCGTTTGTAATTCCCGCGCGGGAATATGGCAAGCCGCTTGCCCTATTGCGGACCGCTCAGGCCACTGGACGGGTTATAGCCCACCGTGATCTTGTCGCTGTCGCGCACTTCCAGCAGGATGGGTTCGCCGACGGCCGCCGTGGCCGGTGTGATCCGCAAACGTCCGGCCGGAACCGTTACCGTTTCACCGGCCCCGATGTTCATCAGGGGTTCTTCCGTGCCGTCGTAGTAAATGCGTGTCACGTTGAAACGCGGCGCAATGGCACGGGCAACAGCATCGGCAAGGGCGTCGGCCTGACGGGCCTCGAAATAGGCGCCGCCGCCCTGTTTGGCCCAGGCAGCGAAGGTATCGGCCAGCTCCGCGTCGTCAATGGCAAAGCCGACGATGTTGATCCGCACATCGAAACCGCCAGAGCGCAGGGTTTCGATCGCCTGCCCGACATCACCGTCACAGGTTTCCTCGCCATCGGTGACCAGAACCACGACGCGCGGTTCGCTTGCGTTTGCCAGATCCTCGCGCGCGGCCAGCAGGCTTTTGGCGATGGCGGTTTTGGCCAGATTGATTGCCGGCACATCCTTGATCGCCTGCGCCGCCACCCTGCGATCAAGCGGGCCGAGCGGCAGCACCAGTTCCGACAGGCAGGCATCCTTTTGCAGCCCGAAAGCCCGAAACGCAAAGGGCGTCCCTTCGGGCAGGCTGTTTTTCACCAGAGCCTCCAGCGCGCTGTGGGCCACCTTTATCCGCCGCTCACCGTTACCCATCCGTTTCAGCATGGAACCGGAAGCATCGAGGATAACCTCTATCCCGCCGGTAGCGGCCGGTTCTTCGCCGGCTTCAGGCGTCGGCACAAGGGCCGAGATGGTCAGGGAGCCTTCGCCCTCGGGCTCTGCCACCACATCCAGGCTGGCGTGCAGGGTATAGGGTTTGGGGGCGCGGAACAGCGCGGCGGCCATATCCATACCGTCCGCCAGCCCCATAACACCCACAACCCGATGGAATACCCCGCCGTTTATGTTGGCCCAGTCCATCATGATGTTGGTATTCTCGCGCTCGCTTGAATCGATGGACATGGCGACCACCCGTGGCATGGCGGCCAGGGCCTCGGGCCACATATCCGCCACCATAGAGGTCTCGGCGTCGGTGATAATCACAATCCCGCGCGCGCCATCCCGGGCTTGCAGCGCTTTGGACGCCACCATCATCGCCGTTTCGGAATCACTGGACCCGTCGGCAGGCAGATCGGCAAGATAGGGCAGAACATCGTCGGGGGTGTCGGCCCAGTTTTCCATCAGCAGCGCATCACTTCCGAAGGGCAACAGCTGCAGGCTGTCCCGACCCGGTTGCAAGGATTTCGACCAGATCCGCACGGCCTCCAGCGTTTTCGGAATATAGTCGGACACACTGCCCGACGTATCCCATGTGATCACGACAGAGCGGGGCGGCTCGTGGATATTCAGGGTATAGACCCCGCCAGCCAGCACGCTGACAAAAACATTTTCACGCCCGCTTTCATCCGGCGTAAAGGGCACGGGGTTGCCTTCGCTATCTTCAACCTGCCAGACATATTCGGGTCGGCCGGCATCCTGCCCGAAATCGAGCGTCAGCTGGTGGGGCTGCCCCTCGGGCACCGTGATTGTCCACCAGTCCGCATTGCGTTCAATCAGGACCGAGGACGCAATCCCCCTGTCCATCGGCAGCGGTTTCGCCGTTTCCCGCGTCGCCCCCCCGATCGGGGCCGGTGCGGCGTGCGGGGCAATATCCCGACTGTATTCAAACGGGCCAAGGGGGCTGTCATCTTCCCATAGCCCAAGGACCGGAAGGGCCGGAGGGGCTTCGAATATCTCGATCATGTCCGGACCATAAAGGGTATCCTCGCCCCGCGGAAAAGACAGCCGGACATAGCGCGCCCAGACCGGCGTTTCCAGATCCAGCACGCTTTGCAGCGCCCCCTCGGCCGGTGCGGGCAGAACACCAGCCTGTTGCCACGGCCCGTTCGGGGTATCCGTTGACACATACACCGTCGCAAAGGGGAAGGAGGGTGTGCGTGCCTCGGCATTACGCCAGAGAATGCGGGAAACCTGCGCGGCACGGTCCTGTTCGAAGGCAATGACAGCATCCACCGTATCGGGCCAACGCTCATCGCGTTCCCGGAAATTATGCACGCCCCTGTCCGAATCCAGCAGATCCACGTTCCACGATCCGCTAAAGCTGTCCGTGGCATAAACCACATGCCCGCCCAGATCGGGGTTGGCGATATTGAGCGGCCCAGGCATGGTCCAGCCCGGTTTGGCGATCAGCTGCACTTCGGGCAGGAAAAAGCGGCTACAGTCGGGATCCGCCTGACAGCCCGGCACCCGAAGCCGCAGAAATTTGGCCTGCACCGGTTCTGCAAAGGGCACATACTGCGGCGCCATGCCCGTATTCAAGCGCCCTTCGGCCACAGTTTGCCAATCGCTGCCATCGCCGGACACCGCAAGCGCATAACCCGCAGCCCAATCCTCGCGCGGCTCTGCGCTGCGCAACTGGAACACGGCCCCGACAACCGGTGCGGTTTCGGGAAGGCGGAATTCCAGCGTGCGCGCACCAACAGATTGCAGGCTGCTGTGCATCGCCAGCCCGTCATGCAAAAAGCTGTAGTCGCTTGCCCTGTCCTCATCGACGGTCTCGTCATCCCAGCGGGTAATGCGCGCGCCAAGGTAGTAGTTCAGCACATTCAGCCCGCCCCGCATCTGTTCCGGCGCCGACCAATAGGCAAACGGGTTGCGCGCGGGGGCATCCAGCGCCAGCGGCACATCGAACACCGCACCGGACGCGCCATCATCATTATCAAACGTCACCGCCAGCGCCGGCTTTAGAGAGGGGCTAAGCATGGGCGGGGCTTGCAGCGCGACAGGAATATCACGGCTTTCCCCGCCGGCCAGCGTCAGATCCTGCACGGGCAGGGCAACCCGCCACCCTTCGGCCAGCATTTTCGCGCTGACCTGCCCCGTAATATCCGTATCGCCGGTATTGGTAAGCGTGACAACAACATCAAGCTGCTGGCCCGACCGGGTATAGGTGGCCAGCGGGGTTTCGAACCCTGTCAGGTCAAACGCCAGCGGCAGGGTGGTGTTGCTGTCAAACGCGGGAATCCAGTCGGGACGCCCCGGTTGCAGCAACGGGGGCAGAACAACGGGGGGATCCTCATCATTTTCGGCGGCCTTTGTTTCCAGCGCCGTAAAGGGCGCCAACGGGCCGGCATCCCGCAAGGTCGGCATATCGGCCAGAGTGTAGAAATCGCAAGTGTAGGCAAAGGGGAAATCAAGATCGCTTTTTCCCGATAGCCTGATTTCGGGATTCCGGTCGGACCTCCCGCGGAAAACCTGCACGCCGTTGGCGAAGGGATCATCCCCCACCTCAAAACCCGAAGCATACTCCACCCCGTCATAACCGTACAAATCCCCGCCTGCAGCATCGCGACAAACAAACCCGCCCGCCATCCCGTCCGGATAGTTTACGGCCAGCACATCGCGGTCCCTGTCGTCAGCCAGCCAGCCACGCACCCGCGTTCCCGGCTGCACGGGCAGCGGGGTATCCGATTCCTTGGCCATAATCACAGGTTCCAGCGCCTGATCGGGGGCAAAACGCAGATTGCAGTCGTAAGACTGGTCCTGCGTGCTGTCGCCTTCTATTTTCAATTGCAGCGCCCCGCCCATTTCGGGGGAATAGGACAGAACCTCGGGCGCCTCGCGGCCATAAACCAGGGACTCCCCGTCCGTATAGGACAACATCCGCCACGTCAGCACCGAATCTGCAGCACAGCCGATCATGAACTGGCCGGATCCCTCGGGCAGGGCGACATGCCATAAATCGAGACTGTCGATCATCCCGACCCGCCCCTGAACATCCCCGTTCAGCGGCATGGCCCGCAAGGTTTCCGGGCGGCTGTCCGGCTCGTGCGTGGAAACCTGCGCCACACGGTCGATGCCCAGCGCATAGGTCCCGCGCCCCCCCTCATACGATCCGCTCAGCTCCAACGCATAATCGCCGGCCGGCAGGTTGGCCGCATAGGTATAGGTCTGCCCCCTTGGAATTTCGGCCTGCCCGTCCCAGACCCTGCCATCCTGTCGCAGCTTGACGCGCATGAACTGATCATCCGGCGCCGTCAGGGATATTTCCACCGGAGTCGTCGCATCCAGCCGGAAAACAAAAAAATCGCTGTCGTCGGGGTTCAGGAACGACCCCTTATAGGTATTGCCGAATGCAATGCGCAAACCATCCTCTGCACGATCGTTCAGCTCGGCTTCATAACCTTCGGGGACGGGGCCGAGGTCCAGCAGTTTTAGCGCATATTTCCCCGTGCCGCGCAGCTCTGCCACATAATGTCCGTAGCCGAGCGAGAGGGAATCGAGCAGCAACTGCCCGCTATCCCCGTGTTCTTCCATAATTTCATCCCCGTCCCTGTCACGCAGGATCATGCGGTTCACACCGCGCACGGCAAACAGGCGCCACAGATGGCCGTCACGGGGAATGTCAAACCCGATAAAATCCCGGTTCTCTTCGCTTAGCACACCACGCAGGGCAAGGGTTTGCGGTAACGGATAGGCTGCCTCGAAAGTGTCGTTCGGTTCCTGTTCAAATCCGGCGGGGGGCGGGGGGACAGGCTGCGAGGAAACCGTATAGGGAACGGGTTTTATCACATCGTCATCGCGGCGTACCAATGTCAGCCGATAGGTCCCTTCCCCCAGAACCATCTGCGAAAACCGGAGCGCGCCCCTGTCGGCGCCACGCTCTGCCAGCGTAATCCAGTCATCCCCAGTGTTTTTTTCCAGAACGGCCGTGTATTGCGCCCACTCCAGAGGGCTTTGCGCCGTTAGGGTCAGCGTTTCCCGATCCTCCAGCTGAAATTGCAGGACATCCTCGTCACGACCTGCCAGCAAAACACCCCTGAAATCCGTTCCCGTCACATATTCCTGCGCCTCGCCATTTTCGGAATCCGCATTCGGCTCGCGTTCATCCAGCCCGCTGTCGTCAGGCGACATTTGCAGCAAAACCAGCGGCTCGGGGCCGGCCTGAACGCTGGTGAAAATGTCCAGCGTGGCCTCTGCGGGCAAAACCATCGGGAACAGGTCGCCGTGGATGTGCATATAGTCAAGGGTTGCGGAAACTTCGGCGCGCGGCTCGCCAATCACGCGGATATGCACGGGGTCGGTAATACCGTCCGCAAACGACAGATAAACGCGGTCACCGATCCGGTAAAGTTGCTGCCAGCTGTCCCCCGCCGGCAACGGGGTTTCATCCTGCGGCTCCAGCGCCGGGCCCGGAATTTCGGTTGCGCTGATCGTCAGCGCCGCACTAACCGCCGGTTTTGCCAGCAAAAGATAGCGCGAGCCCGCCGGCAACAGAACATCCTGCAACACGGGAACGCTATAGCGCCCGCCGTCCTGCAACAACAAACGCGGCTGATCGCCGCCAAAACGGCCGTCTTCCGTGTCGAACACATACAGATGCAGCAGCCCCGGCTTATCAAGGCGTATATCATATAATCCGGTTTCCGAAACCTCCAGCCAATACATCGCCTGTTCGGAGGTTTCGGGCAAAGACTGCGCCGCGTTGATAACCGCCAGACTGTCGGGATCGGTTTGTGCCAAAACCGGCGTAAATCCGGCCAGAACCAGCCATAGTGCCGCAAGAATACGTTTCATCACTTACACAGCCCCGATAATGGATTTTGCCCCGTCAGGGCCGTTCCCGCACCGGCGGAAAGCCCGAGCGAGGTTGCAAACAGCTCGTCGGTGAAATTAAGGGCGGTTGCGGCCTCGCCCGCGCCGCCGATCAGGGCATAGCCAAGGATGGTCCAGCCGACGTTTGTCGCCTGACAACACAGATCGGTGCCGCATTGCACCGCGCCGTTGATGCCGAAAGCACTGGTTATTATCACGTCAACGATTTGCAGATATTCCACCGCCTCGGCCCCGTAACCGTTTACGTCCACCCCGATCGTCGCGCCGGTCAGCGGATCAATCCGCCACCACGCCGGCGTCTCGCCCGTTGCCATGGCCAGTATTTGCCCGCGTTCCAGATCACGACGGGCGGCAAGTTTGGCCGGTTTCGGGATATCCAGATCCTCCAGCGTCGAGGTATCGGACACCATCACCAGATCGGGCGCCGCTGACAAAACACCCCAGGAACCGGCACGGGATTTGGTTGCCCCGCGGGAATCCGCGCTGTCCATCAGGGTTGCTTCCAGCAGGGTTTGCGCCACACCGGCCCTGAAGGCGGCGGCAGGATCGGCATGCCAGCCATCCCCCTGATCCGAAAAAGCCCTGAGGCCGGTCTGCATGATATCGGTGGCATAAACCCGCGAACCTTCGGGCGTCAGGCCGGTTTCCGACAGCATGATGAACGGCGCCCCGTGGTATACAAGCGCATCCTTTCCGGCACCGGCTACCCCGACCGCATCGAAAAACACGCCCAGCGCCGCGGATTCGGCAGGATTGACCAAGGCCGGCGTTTCCTGCCCCGCCACATCGTCAATCCGGTTGATCTGCAGGTCCAGCATTTCGGCGGAACGCATGGCCGCGCCGGAAATATGCAACGTCCAGACACCGACAAGCGGGCGGGCGTTATCCTGCACCTGCCAGCCTTCCGCCGCACGGTTGGCCGGACCGACACGATCCACCAGATACCGCTCGAAGGTGATCCGCTCCGCATCATAGGGGGGCAGGTAGGTCAGGCGCAAAATCAGACCGGTGGTTTCCCTGGTATCGGGTTCTTCGGGGGTTTCCTCGGCGCCACCAAGGCTGCCGATCATATTACCCGCCGACATTGCCGTGCTGCTTACAGAGGATACCAGATTCTCCGCGCCACCCCCAGACAGAACCTTCTCCGCCGCAAGGGTTTCGCCCTGCATGTTGAATGCCTGCGCATCCGGCGCCAATACATCCCCCAGCAAAGGGAAATAAAACGCCGATCTTTCCACATCGGCCAAGGCCCCGCCGCGCAGCATGATATCGGGCACAACCGACAACACCACAGGGTCATGACCCAGACCGGCGACTGTAAATTCCTGCTGCTGCATCAGGTTGCTAGTGCTGAAATCCTCGCCCTCGCGGGTTTCAACCAGAAAATCGACGCGGATACGGTGGAACATTTCCTCCGGCAGGGTTTCGGGCAGGAAATCCGCGGGCTGCAACGGGGCAGAGGGCGTATAGGCAATGTGAAAATCCTGCCAGTCATCCAGCCCGAAAAGCCGCGCCTGCACCCAGTAATAATCCTGCGCCTCTTGCAAAATACGGGTATCGAGCACCGCCCCGTCCGGCAGGGTGACCGCGGCCGATTTCGCAACCTCCAGCGCGACATCGGGCATTCCGGCGGCAGGCAGGCCGGTTTCCAGAAGGGTTTGCACAGGCTGCAACACATCGGAATCCCCGATCAGGGACTGCATGTTCTGCAAGGCGGCCATCGCGGCGGCAAGGTCCTGCGTGGCGGGAATGGCAGCGGCCGGCCGGCTGTTTGCGATCAGGGCCCGCGCCTCGGTTTCCGGCAGGGTGGCGTGGGCGATCCGCACATCGTATCCGCCATCGCGCAACGCACCGGCAAGCGCCAGGGCCTGATCCAGCGCATTCCCCGCACCGGCGGCCAGCGCCCCCTTTCCGCCGCGCAAAACACCGGCATAAACCTGCGTTTGCATCCGCGCATCGAAGGCGGCCGCGATCCCGGGCAGGTCCAGAACGGACAAGTCGAAGCTTAGCGTATCATAATCGAAAGAGGTGGTATCAAGCGTTTCGCGCAACGTGTCCGCCGCTTTGGCATATTCCGACAGGTCGGATTGCTGCGCCATCGCCGGAAAGGCCAGAACAACGCCGAGTATTCCAATAAACCGTTTCATAACGCCCCGTTTTGTTCGGTTGTTTGTCACAGGTTACCATATCATAACCCTTTTTCAAACAAAACGGGGCCAGTCGGAACAGGCCCCGTTATTCAGTGGGTATCAGGTATAGGAATTCATCGTCAGCAATTCGTATTCCGCCACCTGCTCATCATCCTGATTGAACAGGGTGACATTCCAGCGGACCTCGCCATAGTCATCATTGCGCCGCGTTTTACGCTTGACGGTCAGGCGGACACGGATGGAATCCCCGGGGCTGACCGGTTTCTGGAAGCTAAGCCCGTTCAGCCCCGTATTGGCCAGCACCGGCCCGACGTTCGGTTCTACAAACAGCCCCGCGGCAAAGGACAACAGCAGATAGCCATGCGCGACGCGACCAGGGAAGAAGGGGTTCGCGGCGGCGGCTTCTTCATCCATATGGGCATAGAAGGTGTCGCCGGTGAAATTGGCGAAATGCTCGATATCGTCCAGCGTGACCTCGCGCGGGTCGGTGTGGATGGTTTCGCCTATTTGCAGCTCTGTAAAGGTCTTGGTGAAGGGGTGACGGTCGGCGGGAATTTCGGTCGCGCCGGGAATCCATGTCTCGCCCACCGCCGAAATCATGTCGGGGCTGCCCTGAATCGCCGTGCGCTGCATATAGTGCATGACGCCGCGCACACCGCCCATTTCCTCGCCACCACCGGCACGGCCCGGGCCGCCGTGGGTCATATGCGGCAGAGGGGAGCCATGGCCGGTGCTTTCCTTCATCGACACGCGGTCGTTGAAATACAGCCGCCCGTGAAACGCCCCCGCGCCCATCGCCACCTGCCGCGCCACCGCCGGATCATGGGTGATAACCGAGGCCACAAGCGACCCCATCCCGCGATTGGCGATATTGATGGCATGGTCCAGATCACGATAGGGCATGATGGTGGAAACGGGGCCGAATGCCTCGGTTCCATGCACCTTTTCCGCCGCGTCGGGGTCGGCGCAGTGAAACAGCATCGGCGGCAGAAAGGCACCGCTGTCGGGGTCGGCGCCGGATACCTCGAAATTGTCGGGATCGCCGTAAACCCGCGTAGATTCCGTGGCAATGATCGCCGCTTTTTCCAGCACATCGGCCTTTTGCGCATTCGACACCAGCGCCCCCATGCGGGTTTCCTTGTCGGACGGATTGCCGATGCGGGTTTTGTCGAACCGTTCGGACAGGGCGCCAATCACCGCCTGCACCTGACCCTCGGGCGCGATAATCCGGCGGATGGCGGTGCATTTCTGGCCGGCTTTCACGGTCATCTCGCGATGGATTTCCTTGACGAACAGGTCAAACTCCGGCGTGCCCTCGACCGCATCGGGACCAAGGATAGAGGCGTTCAGGCTGTCCTGTTCCGCCACAAACCGGATGGAGTTTTGCAAAATATGCGGCGCCGAACGCAGAGCAAAGGCCGTATGCGCCGAGCCCGTAAAGCTGACCACATCCTGACAGGTCAGACGGTTCAGCAGATCCCCCGTGCCGCCGGTAATCAGCTGGAAAGAGCCTTCGGGGAAAATCCCGCTTTCAATCATCATGCGGAACGCGGCCTCGGTCACATAGGAGGTGGCGGTTG
>JALWQC010000442.1 GCA_027080755.1 Paracoccaceae bacterium | reverse complement strand
CCGCCGTGCAGATCGCCGGCCGCGAGGCTTACTGGATGGGGGAATCGGCGCGGATGCTGGCGGGTCAGGGCGCGCGGATTATCGACATCAACATGGGCTGTCCGGCCAAGAAGGTTACCAACGGCTATTCCGGCTCGGCGCTGATGCGGACGCCGGAGCATGCGCTGGCGCTGATAGAGGCGGTGGTAAAGGCCGTCGATATTCCCGTCACCCTGAAGATGCGGCTGGGTTGGGACGAATCCACGATGAATGCCCCCGATATCGCGCGTCGTGCGGAAGACGCCGGCGTGCAGATGGTGACGATCCACGGGCGCACGAGGTGCCAGTTCTACAAGGGCGCGGCCGACTGGGACGCGATCCGCGCGGTCCGGCAGGCGGTGGATATTCCGGTGATTGCCAACGGCGATATTGTCGATACGGCCACGGCGCGGCGGGCGCTGGAGCACTCGCAGGCGGCAGGGGTGATGATCGGGCGCGGCGCGCAGGGGCGGCCCTGGCTGCTGGCGCAGGTGGCGGCCGGACTGGCGGGGCAGCCCTATGCAACGCCGGATGCGGGTGCCTTGCAGGACATCATTCTGGAACATTACGAGGATATGATCGCCTTTTACGGCACCGAGACCGGCGTCAAAACCGCGCGCAAGCATCTTGGCTGGTATCTGGAACGGCTGACGGGGGGGATGGCCCTGCGCAACCGGATCATCCGCGAGCAAAACCCCGCCGTTGTCCTGCGCGAGCTGCGCGCCGGTCTGCCCGATTGCCCCCAAGAGGAAGCCGCATGAGCGATTACGAAGCCCTCTGGAGCGCGATCCCCTATCCGGCCTTTGCCATTGGTCCCGACAACCGCGTGCAGACCTGCAACAGCGCCGCCGAAAGCTTTGCCCGCACGTCCCTGAAACAGATGCAGGCGCGGGATTTTTCGTATTTCGTCGGCCAGAACAGCGCCGTGACGGATCTGCTGGAACAGGCGCGCGCGGGGGGATCGTCCGTTGTGCTGCACGACATAGAGGTCCCCTGGGGCGACCTGCCGCCGCGGTTGAACAACCTGCATGCCTCGGCCCTGGGCGGGGGGGCGGTTTTGTTGCTGCTGCATCCGCGCGGGCTGGCGGAAAAGATGGACCGTAGCCTGACGCACCGCTCGGCGGCGCGCTCGGTCACGGGGATGGCGGCGATGCTGGCGCATGAAATCCGCAACCCGCTGGCGGGGATCAACGGCGCGGCGCAATTGCTGGCGATGAATGCCGACCCCGACGACCGCGAGCTGACAGAGCTGATACAGGACGAGATCAAGCGCATCGGCGATCTGGTGGCGCGGGTGGAACAGTTCGGGGATCTGCGCCCCGCCACCCGTTCGGCGGTCAACATCCACGACATTCTGGACCGCTCCAAACGTGCAGCACAGGCCGGATTTGCCACCCACGCCCGCTTCATAGAGGAATACGACCCCTCGCTTCCGCCGGTCTCGGGCAATGCGGACCAGCTGATACAGGTGTTCCTGAACCTGTTCAAAAACGCTGCCGAGGCTATCCCCGAGGTCGGCGGCACCATCACCGGCAGGACCGCCTTTCGCCCCGGCGTGCGCCTGCAGGTTTCGGGACAAAAACCGGAAAGCCTGCCGCTGGAGGTAACAGTTAGCGACAACGGAATCGGGATTCCGAAAAATATCCTGAACGATGTGTTCGACCCTTTCGTCAGTTCCAAGGCCGCCGGCACGGGGCTGGGGCTGTCGCTGGTGTCGAAGATCATCGTTGACCACGGCGGGGTGGTGGAATGCGATTCCCGCCCCGGACGCACGACATTCAAGGTTCTGCTGCCGATCTGGCGCGACAGCGGACCGGCGGAGGGCTGAACATGGACGGAACGATTATAGTGGCCGACGACGACCGCACCATCCGCACGGTGCTGTCACAGGCCCTGACGCGCGCGGGCTGCAAGGTGCGCTCTACCGGCGCGGTTTCCACGCTCTGGCGCTGGATAGAGGAGGGCGAGGGCGACGTGGTCGTGACCGACGTGATGATGCCCGACGGCGATACGCTGGACATCCTGCCGGCGATCCGCAAGAAACGTCCCGAGTTGCCCGTGATCGTCATGAGCGCGCAAAACACCGTCATGACCGCCATCCGCGCCACCGAGGCGGGCGCCTATGACTATCTGCCCAAGCCCTTTGATCTGAAGGATTTTCTGGCGACGGTAAACAAGGCGCTGTCCCATAGACCCGCCCCCGCCAGAGAGACGGCGGAAAAGGACGAGGACCTGCCCCTGATCGGCCGCTCCCCCGCCATGCAGGAGGTCTACCGCATCATGGCGCGGCTGATGCACGCGGATCTGGGGGTGATGGTGACAGGGGAATCGGGCACGGGCAAGGAACTGGTGGCGCGCGCGCTGCATGATTTTGGCCATCGCAAGGCGGGGCCGTTCGTGGCGATCAATCTGGCCTCTATTCCGGCGGAAAATGTCGAAACCGAACTGTTCGGACTGGAGGCCAACCCCCAGGCCGGCATTGCCCAGCCCCGCAAGGGCCGTTTCGAGCAGGCCGACAAGGGCACGCTGTTTCTGGACGAGGTGGCCGACATGCCCCTGACCGCGCAAACCCGTCTGTTGCGTGTGTTGCAGGAGGGGGAATTTACCCGTGTCGGGGGCTTTGAAACCCGCCGCGCCGATGTGCGCATCATCGCCGCCACCAACCAGGACCTGCGCAGCCTGATCAACGAGGGGCGCTTTCGCGAGGATCTGTTCTATCGGCTGAATGTGGTGCCGGTGCGCCTGCCGTCCCTGCGCGAACGGCTGGAGGACATCGGCGATCTGGCGCGCCATTTCCTGCGACAGGCCGAAGCCGAGGGGCTGCCGGGCAAGGCCATTTCCAACGAGGCCATCGAGGTTCTGAAGCAACAACCCTGGAGCGGCAACGTCCGCGAGCTGGAAAACCTGATGCGCCGGCTGGCCGTGCTCTGTGCCGAGGATGTCATCAGCGACCGTATCGTGACGCAGGAAATCCAGATGCGCCCCAGCTCGGCCATAGAACCGGCGGAACCGCGGGGCGAGCGGCTGTCCAAATCGGTGGAAACCCACCTGCGCCGCTATTTCGATCTGCACGGCGACAGCCTGCCCCCGCCGGGACTCTATAACCGCATCCTGCAAGAGGTAGAGCTGCCCCTGATCGCCCTGTCCCTGGCCGCCACGCGCGGAAACCAGCTGAAAACAGCCGAATTGCTGGGAATCAACCGCAATACGTTACGAAAAAAGATCAAAGAGCTGGACATTCAGGTGACACGGGGCAAAAAGTTGATGTAAACTTGTCACAGTAAATAGCGTCAACAACGGATTCTGTAACCGTCTTGCAACAAAGTGTCCTCAGAACAGGGTTTTCGCGTCTGGAGGCGCTGCGCAACAAAAAAGCGGTGCGCAGTGCCGTGACGCTGACTCTGGCCTTGCTCGGGCCGGTGCTGGTGGGGCTGACGTTGCTGTTTTTCGGGGCTTTTGATCGCACCGGAAATTCGCAATACCTGCGTTATATCGTGCTGGTCGATCTGGTCTATGTGCTGGTGATCGTGGCGCTGGTGGCGCGTCAGGTGGTAAAGATTATCGCGGCACGGCGGCGCCGCTCGGCCGGATCGAAGCTGCACATGCGGCTAACGGCGGTTTTCACCATGACCGCGCTTATCCCCACGGTTCTGGTGGCGATTTTTGCCGCGATCACGCTGAATTTCGGGCTGGAGGGGTGGTTCTCGGAC
Organism: Paracoccaceae bacterium; assembly: GCA_027080755.1. Taxonomy (GTDB): domain Bacteria; phylum Pseudomonadota; class Alphaproteobacteria; order Rhodobacterales; family Rhodobacteraceae; genus NORP23. The sequence continues at coordinate 7,814 of JALWQC010000442.1, read as the reverse complement.
CGGGTGCGCAACGTGGTGAACAACTCGTTAACCGCAGCGCAGGCCTATGAGAACGAACATCGCGACACGCTTCTGGCCGACGCCAAACAGCTGGCAAACTATCTGGATGCGCAAAAACGGCGCGTGCCCTTGCTGAGCGACGGCGAGTTGCGCCAGTATCTGAACCGTGGCCAGCTGCAAATGCAGCGCGCCCTGTCCGAGGCCTTTATCATCGACAGCGCCGGCAATCTGGTGGCCCGGGGCGACCGCTCCTATCTGTTCGACTATGAAAAGCCGTCCCCGGACGATATCCGCCGTGCCCTGTCCGGGGAAACGGTGATTATACAGGACTGGCCCAACAACGAATTCCGCGCGCTGCTGGCGCTGAAGGCCTATGCCAACCGGTTGCTCTATGTGTCGCGCAAGGTGGACGGCAGCATTCTGGGGCTGCTGGATGACACCAAGGAAACCGTGCTGCTGTATAACCAGCTGGAAAGCGACCGTGGCAAGCTGTTGTTCGAATTCGCCCTGATCTATCTGGGCTTTGCGCTGATTGTCATTCTGGCGGCTGTCTGGTTCGGCATGTGGTTCGCCGAACGTCTGTCGCGCCCCGTCGGGCGGCTGGCCGGCGCGGCGGAGCGTGTGGGGCAGGGCAATCTGGATGTGCGCGTGATCGAAGAGGAAGGCGACGACGAGATTGCCATGCTCGGGCGGGTGTTCAACAATATGATCGCGCAGCTGCGCGGGCAGCGCAACGCGCTTCTGGCCGTCAACGAGGAAACGGAAAAAAGCCGCCGTCTGTTTGATTCCGTGCTGTCGGGGGTCACGGCCGGCGTGATCGGGCTGGACAGTGAGGGCAACGTGGAATTCCTGAATGCGGCGGCGACCAAAATGCTGGGGCTGGACAACGGGATCGTTCTGGGCGGGCCCTTGCGCGAGATCGTGCCCGAATTTGTCCCGCTGTTCGAAAAACTTCTGCGCCGCGCCCGCGTTGTGGCGCAGGGCGAGGTAGAGGTCATTCGCGCCGGTGTGCATGAAAACCTGCTGGTGCGCATTGCCTCGCGCAGGGGGCAGGACGGCGGGGTAGAGGGCTATGTGATTGCCTTTGACGATGTGACCGATCTGGTATCGGCGCAACGCATGGCCGCCTGGGGGGATGTGGCGCGCCGCATTGCCCATGAAATCAAGAATCCGCTGACTCCGATCCAGTTATCGGCCGACCGGCTGCGGCGCAAGTTCGGCCCGATGGTGGGCGAGGATCGCGCGACGCTGGAACAATATGCCGATGTGATCATCCGCCAGACGGGGGATTTGCGCCGGATTGTCGATGAATTCGCCAAATTCGCCCGCATGCCGGCCCCGGAAAGGCGCCCGGCGGACGTGCTGGAAATCCTGCGCGGCGTGGTCCTGCTGCAGAACGAGGCCGATCCCGATATCCCCGTAACGCTGCACGCCCCCGAGGGGCCGCTGATGGTCAATCTGGATCCGACCTTGCTGGGGCAGGCCTTTACCAACCTGATCAAGAACGCGCGCGAGGCAATCGCCGAAAAGCCCGAGCCGACCGGCGAGGTGCGCGTGCTGGTAGAGCCGGCGGAGGATACGGTGACCATCCGCATACAGGACAACGGCATCGGGCTGCCGCAGGAACACAGGGCGCGCCTGTTCGAGCCTTATGTAACCCACCGCGACAAGGGGACAGGGCTGGGCCTGTCGATTGTGAAAAAGATTATCGAGGAACACGACGGGCATCTGGATCTGCGCGATGCACCGGCCTTTGAAGGGGCCGACAGCCGCGGGGCAGAGGCCTGCGTGGTGTTGCCGCTTCTTCGGGACACAAATACAGGGAATGACTGATATGGGCGATATACTGGTTGTTGACGACGAAAAAGACATCCGCGAACTGGTCGGGGATATCCTGCGCGACGAGGGGCACAGCGTGCGCCTGGCATGGGATTCGGATTCGGCGTTTTTCGCCATTAACGACACTCCGCCCGATCTGGTCATTCTGGATATCTGGCTGAAGGAAAGCAAGCTGGACGGGATCGACATCCTGAAATCCGTGCATCGGGACAATCCCGATATTCCGGTGGTGATTATCTCGGGGCATGGCAATATCGAAATTGCCGTCGCGGCGGTGAAACAGGGGGCCTATGATTTCATTGAAAAGCCCTTCAACATCGACCAGCTGATCGTGGTTATCGGGCGCGCGCTGGAGGCTTCCAAGCTGCGGCGGGAAAATTCCGCGTTGCGGCAGGGCGAAACGCACAGCATGCGCATGATCGGGGAAAGCCCCGCCTTCAACACCCTCAAACACCAGCTGGACAAGGTGGCGGGCAGCAACAGCCGCGTGATGCTGAGCGGGCCGGCTGGGGCGGGCAAGGACGTGGCCGCGCGCTATATCCATCGCACGGGGTCGCGGGCCTCGGGGCCGTTTGTGACGGTGAATTCGGCCTCTATCGCACCGGAGCGCATGGAAGAGGTGCTGTTCGGGCGCGAAAGTGCCGAGCGCGGCATAGAACCCGGCCTGTTCGAACGCGCCCACGGCGGGGTGCTGTTTTTCGACGGGGTGGCCGACATGCCCTTTGGCACGCAATCGAAAATCCTGCGCGTGCTGGTGGATCAAAGCTTTACCCGTGTGGGGGGCAAGGATGTCGTGCGCTCCGACGTGCGCGTCATTTCCGCCACCAACCGCGATCTGCGCCAGGAAATAGAGGCCGGAAATTTCCGCGAGGATCTGTTCCACCGTCTGAACGTCGTCCCCATAGAGGTGCCGGATCTGGACGCGCGGCGCAGCGACATTCCGCTGTTGTGCGACTATTTCCTGCAGGATCTGAGCGAAACACAGGGCCTGCCCCTGCGCCGTCTGTCCCCCGAGGCGCTGGCACAGGTGCAGATCATGGACTGGCCCGGAAATATCCGCCAGCTGCGCAACACGATGGAACGGATCCTGATTCTGGGGCCGGACAGTGGCGACATCACGCTGGAGGAACTGCCAGGCCAGAACGCCCCCGTGGCCGAGGCGCCGGAATTCCTGCTGGGGCCTGCCTATGCCACGCTGCCGCTGCGCGAGGCGCGCGAGAAATTCGAGCGCGAATATCTGCTGACCCAGATCAACCGTTTTGACGGCAATATTTCCCGAACGGCGCAATTTGTCGGCATGGAACGTTCCGCCCTGCATCGCAAACTGAAATCGCTGCAAATCGCCACCACCCATATCAAGGGTAGCCGCAAGGGCTGAGCTTGGCTATAACAGACGCCGAAGCGACTGGCGCAAACGGATTGAACGATGAAAATACTTATTTGCGGGGCAGGGCAGGTCGGCTGGCAGCTGGCACGCCATCTTTCCACGGAAAACAACGATGTAACGGTTGTGGACAACAACCCCGCGCTGGTGCGCCGGATCAGCGACGCGATGGATGTGCGCGGGGTGGAGGGCTTTGCCTCGCATCCGGATGTGCTGGAACGGGCCGGGGCGCGGGATGCGGATATGATCATCGCCGCCACCTTTTCCGACGAGGTCAACATGGTCACCTGTCAGGTGGCCCATTCGGTGTTCGAGGTGCCGCGCCGCATCGCCCGCCTGCGCGCACAGGCCTATCTGGATCCGCAATATTCCGATCTCTATCGCCACGACCATCTGCCGATCGACGTTATCATTTCCCCCGAACGCGAGGTTGCCAAGGCTGCGCTGCGCCGTCTGGCCGCGCCGGCCGCCTTTGACACCGAGAGTTTCATAGAAGACCGCGTGCAGCTGGTCGGCCTTAGTCTGGGCGAGGATTGCGCCGTTCTGAATACGCCGCTGCGCCAGTTGTCGGAACTGTTTTCCACCCTGCGCGCCGTGGTTGTCGGGGTGCGGCGCAAGGGCAAGCTGTTCGTGCCCCATCCCAATGACCAGCTGTTCCCGGGGGATCAGGCCTATCTTCTGGTGGCAACGGACGATGTGGGGCGCACCTATGAAATCTTCGGCAAGTCCAACCCCAGCACCAACCGCGCCATTATCATCGGCGGCGGCAATGTCGGGCTGTTTGTGGCGCAGGCGCTGGAAAAGGGGCCGCACAAGGTGCGCGCCAAGGTCATCGAAAAGAACCGCAGCCGCGCCGAACTGGTGGCCGATGCGCTGGAACGCACGATTGTGCTGAACGGGGACGGTCTGGATATGGCCATGCTGGAAGAGGCCAACCTGCACAAGGCCGACGCGGTGCTTGCGGTTACGGATGACGACAAGACCAACCTGCTGGCCTGTGCGCGGGCCAAGGCGGCCGGGGCGCCGCTGACGATTGCGCTGGTGAATGATCCCAGCCTGACCTCGCTTCTGGGGCCGCTGGGGATCGATGCCTTTGTCAATCCGCGCGCAACGACGGTGTCCTCTATTCTGCGCCATATCCGCCACGGCTCTGTGCGCAAGGTCTATTCCATCGGCGATGCCGAGGCCGAGGTGATAGAGGCCAAGGTCATGGGCACATCCCCCATCGCCGGCAAGCTGATCCGCGATATCGACTGGCCCGAGGGGGCGATGGTCGGCACCCTGAAGAAACGCGACGCGATCATCGCCCCCAAAGGCGACACCCGCATAGAGGAAGGCGATGTCCTGACCATCTTTGCCCTCAGCAGCGACATCCCGATGATCGAGCAGCTGTTCCAGGTAAGTATCGACTTTTTCTGATGTTCGCACACCTTCGCCAATATCCCCTGTTTGCCCTCGTGATGATGATCGGGGCGCTGTCGATGACGGTGCCTGCGCTCTATGCGGCCAAGCTGGGCGACTGGGTGGTGATGCGGGCCTTTCTGGGCAGTATGGTGCTGATCCTGACGGTCTCGGTTATTCTGGGGCTGGCGTTGATGAACCGCACCCCGCGTATCATGGCGCGGGCGCAACTGCTGACCGTGGTGCTGGTCTATACGGTGCTGCCGGCCTTTCTGGCGCTGCCGTTTCTGGGCGGCGTGACCAATTTCCACCCCGTGCAAGGCTATTTCGAAATGTTGTCGAGCCTGACAACCACCGGCGCCACCCTTGTGGACAGCCCTTCCATGCTGCCCCCCGCCTTGCACCTGTGGCGCGGGCTGGTGGCCTGGCAGGGCGGGTTTTTCATACTGGTCATTGCCTTTTCCATCCTGCAACCGATGAATATCGGGGGATTCGAGATCCGCTCGCAGGCCTTCGGGGACGACAACGGGGCAGGGACGGGCATACATGGCAGCGGTGACGCCTCGGAGCGTATCATCCGCTCGGTCGTGTCCATCGCGCCGGTCTATGCCTTTGCCACGTTTTTGCTGATGCTTCTGCTGCTGATCGCGGGAGAGCGCGCCTATGTCGCGGCCATCCATGCCATGTCCATCCTGTCCACCAGCGGCATTTCCCCGGTTGGCGGCATGGCCGGAAACGCCGCCGGCCGTTTGGGCGAGGTCTTCATGGCCCTGTTCCTGCTGTTCGCCGTCAGCCACCGCATGTTCCAGAGCCTGGCGGGGAAACGCTCGTTCCGCTGGATCCGGCAGGATATGGAAATCCGTATCAGTCTGGTGGTGATCCTCGGGGTGCCGCTGCTGTTGTTCCTGCGCCACTGGATCGCCGCCTTTGACGAGGATGCACAACAGAATATTCTGGCGGGCTTGCAGGCCTTCTGGGGGGGCGTGTTTACGGTTCTGTCCTATCTGACCACCACCGGCTTCGAAAGCGCCGACTGGCAGACTGCGCGCTACTGGTCCGGTCTGGATACCCCCGACATCGTGCTGCTGGGCGCGGCTGTGACCGGCGGGGGTATTGCCACCACGGCCGGCGGGGTGAAGCTGCTGCGGATGTATGCGCTTTACAAACACGGCATGCGCGAGCTGGACCACCTTGTCCATCCCTCCAGCGTCGGGGGCGGCGGGCTAAGCGGGCGGCGCTTCCACAGGGCAGGGCGCATGATCGCCTGGAATTTTGTCATGCTGTTCGGCATCGGGATCGCCGGCGTGATGCTGGCGCTGTCGCTGAACAATATCGACTTTCAGGACAGCGCCGGACTGGCCATCGCCGCCCTGACCAACACCGGACCGGCGGCGCATATGCTGGACCCCTCGCTAAGCTTTGCAAACCTCGACACGGTCAGCCTGGCCATCCTGAGCGTCGCCATGGTTTTCGGGCGGGTAGAGGTGCTGGTGCTGGTGGCACTTTTCAACCCCAGTTACTGGCGACTCTGACGCAGTATTTTGTGCAAATGCGAAGAATTTTACCCCCAAGGGGTGGAAAATCGCGCCAAAGCCCCTTATTTCGAGTAACAATAACAACAAGAGAGCGCCCCTCAAGCGGGACTCCACAACCTGAAGGCTAAGAAATAATGGCTGCTGATAAACAAAACCTGCAAGACGCTTTTCTGAACAATGTTCGCAAGGCCAAAAATCCGGTGACGATCTTCCTTGTAAATGGTGTGAAACTTCAAGGGGTTATAACCTGGTTCGACAACTTTTGCGTGCTTTTGCGCCGTGACGGGGCCTCGCAGTTGGTTTACAAACATGCAATTTCCACCATTATGCCGGCCCAGCCCGTGAATTTGTATGACGGTGAAAATGCAGAATAACACCTGATGCGGTGTTGTGTTCTTCATCCCGACCTTGGCGAAAAGGATCAAAGGCGTCTTCCGGCCCTCGCGCTGGAAGAGGCCGTTAATCTTGCGCAGGCGCTGGATGTAGATGTCGTTTGCTCCGACGTTATCGCCATTTCCAAACCCCGCGCCGGCACGCTGTTCGGCACCGGCAAGGTGGAAGAAATCCGCAAACGTCTGGAAGAGGCCGAGGTCGGGCTGGTCATCGTGGACGGCAAGGTTACGCCCATCCAGCAACGCAATCTGGAAAAGGCCTGGAACGTCAAGCTTCTGGACCGCACGGGGCTGATACTGGAAATCTTTTCCGATCGGGCCGCGACGCGGGAAGGGGTGTTGCAGGTTGATCTGGCGCATCTGACCTATCAGAAATCCCGCCTTGTGCGCAGCTGGACCCATCTGGAACGCCAACGCGGCGGGCTGGGTTTTATCGGCGGGCCGGGGGAAACGCAGATTGAATCGGACCGCCGCGCGCTGGCAGACCAGATCCACCGGATCAAGAAACAGCTGTCCAAAGTGGTGAAAACCCGCGCCCTGCATCGGGCTGCACGCAAAAAAGTGCCGTTTCCGATCGTGGCGCTGGTGGGCTATACCAACGCCGGAAAATCCACTATTTTCAACAAGATGACCGGTGCGGATGTCATGGCCAAGGACATGCTTTTCGCCACGCTCGATCCCACCATGCGCGGGATTGAGCTGCCAAGCGGGCGCAAGGTTATCCTGTCCGACACCGTGGGCTTTATTTCCGACCTGCCAACACAGCTGGTTGCGGCTTTTCGTGCCACTCTGGAAGAGGTCCTCGACGCTGACCTGATCCTACATGTGCGCGACATCTCGCATCCCGAAACGACAGAACAGGCCCGCGATGTGCGCGACATTCTGAACGACATCGGCATAAGCGACAAAGCCGGCGAAACCATGCTGGAGGTCTGGAACAAGATCGACAACCTGCCGCAGGCAGAGGCCGACGCCTTGCGCACCGCCGCCGCGCGCGATGCACGGAAATGCGCCACATCCGCCGTGACAGGCGAGGGGCTGGACGATCTCTATGCGATGATCGAAGCCTCGCTGGCCGATCCGGTGATAAACGAAACCCTCGATCTGGGGTTCGACAAGGGCCGCGAGCGCGCCTGGCTGTTCGCCCATAACGTGGTGCAGGCCGAAAGCCAAAGCGACGAGGGCTATCAAATTTCGGTTCAGTGGACCGAAAGGGACAAGCAGAAGTTTTCTGCCTTGTAGGATAGCGGATAATCCAAAGTG
>JALWQC010000441.1 GCA_027080755.1 Paracoccaceae bacterium | reverse complement strand
AACCCCCGGCGCCAGCACGATCACCGCCACCGCATATCCAAGGTCCGTGATGCGCGTAAACACCGCCACCAGCATCGGATCCCGATAGGCATAGGCCAGATTCGCCAGCCGTGTATCGATCCGCAAGGTCGGATCCGCCAGCACGAAATCCAGCGTAGAGCCCGCATACAACCCCAGAAAATACAGAAAGGCCCCGCCAAGAACGGTTAACGGCAACCCGCCAAAGCCGCTGCGATCCAGCCGGCGGGACAAAAACGCAAACAGCCGCGGATAGCGCCGCACCAGCGCCACGATATAGGGGTTTTTCCGCACCCCGCCAAAGGCCGACCCGAGGATAGAGGCCACAACAGGCCAGATCAGCGACACCCCCCGAAAGAGCGCCCAGAAAACCAGGGCCAGGGCCAGAAATCCCGCGAACAGCAGACCAAAACCGAATGTATCAGGGGCAATCATAAGCCACACCTTTCCGTTGCCGTTCAGCCCCTATAGCAGCCCCGCCGCTGCCGCAAAAGAACAATCCCCCCTTCCCAAACGCCGCAAAACCCTCTATATGCGCGCATGTCGCCTCGGGGATTCTCTTTGGCGGCCCTTTTTGTTTTAACCGTGCTGGACGACATCTTGGCACTGGCCGGATCAAAAAGGTTTCTGGAACCCTTATATAAAAGGAACATTCGATGTCGATTACACCCGAGGTAAAAGAAGCCCTCATCAAGGAATACGCAATCAAGGAAGGCGACACCGGTTCGCCCGAAGTGCAGGTTGCCATTCTGACCCACCGCATCAACACGCTGACCGAGCATTTCAAAACCCACAAAAAGGATAACCATTCCCGCCGTGGGCTGCTGACAATGGTTGCAACGCGTCGCAAGTTGCTGGACTACACCAAGAAAAAAGACGAAGAGCGTTACAAGTCGCTGATCAAGCGTCTCGGCCTTCGCCGCTAGAAAGCTCGGAACGCGCCCCATAGTCGGGCGCGTTTCGTTTATGTCCGTTTGCGCGGCATTCCCGATCCCGGATGTGGCGCAGGATGATATGAAACGGGGATCTGTGGCATGGGCCACGTTATGCGGCCGCGTCCAAGGGGGCGGGTCGCCGGAAGGAAAAACGATATGATGTTTACCGAACATAAAAAAGAAATCGAATGGGGCGGCGATACGCTGACGATCGAAACCGGCAAGGTTGCCCGTCAGGCAGACGCCTGCGTCATCGCAACCTACGGTGAAACCAGCGTTCTGTGCGCCGTGGTATATGAAAAGAAACCGAAGGAAGGTTTCGATTTTTTCCCGCTGACCGTTCATTATCAGGAAAAATATTACGCAGCGGGTAAAATCCCCGGCGGCTTCTTCAAACGCGAGGCCCGCCCGACCGAAAAAGAAACCCTGACCAGCCGCCTGATCGACCGTCCGATCCGCCCGCTGTTCGTGCCCGGTTTCAAGAACGAGACGCAGGTTATCTGCACCGTTCTGTCCCACGATCTGGAAAACGACCCCGATGTGGTTGCCATGATCGCCGCCTCGGCCGCGCTGACACTGTCGGGCGCCCCGTTCCGCGGCCCGATCGGTTGCGCGCGCGTCGGTTTTGAAAACGGCGAATACACGCTGAACCCGTCCGTTGACGACATGCACAAGCTGCGCGAAAACCCCGAACAGCGCCTGGACCTGATCGTCGCCGGCACCAAAGACGCCGTGATGATGGTGGAATCCGAGGCCTATGAACTGTCCGAGGATGAAATGCTGGGCGCAGTCGAATTCGGCCACGCACAGATGCAGCCGGTCATCGACATGATCATCGAGCTGGCCGAAGAAGCCGCGAAAGAGCCGTTCGACTTCGAAGCGCCGGATTATTCCGAGCTGTACGCCAAGGTGAAATCCGTTGGCGAGGAAGCCATGCGCGCCGCTTTCGCCATCACCGACAAGCAGGAACGCACGGCCGCTATTGCCGCCGCCCGCGAAACCATCAAGGAAGCGTTGAGCGAGGAAGAACTGGCCGACCCCCAGCTTGGCAACTGCTTCAAGAAGCTGGAATCCGAAGTGGTTCGCGGCGACATCCTGAAGACCGGCAAGCGCATCGACGGCCGCGACCTGACAACGGTCCGCCCGATCGACGCCGAGGTCGGCATCCTGCCCCGCACCCACGGTTCCGCCCTGTTCACACGCGGCGAAACGCAGGCGCTGGCGGTTACCACGCTTGGCACCGGCGACGACGAACAGATGATCGACGCGCTGACCGGCACCTACCGTTCCAACTTCCTGCTGCACTACAACTTCCCGCCGTATTCGGTTGGCGAAGCCGGCCGCATGATGGGTCCGGGGCGTCGTGAAATCGGCCACGGCAAACTGGCATGGCGCGCCCTTCAGGCGGTTCTGCCGCCGGCAACCGACTTCCCCTATACCATCCGCATGGTATCGGAAATCACGGAATCCAACGGCTCTTCTTCCATGGCGTCTGTCTGTGGCGGTTCGCTGTCGATGATGGATGCGGGCGTGCCGCTCAAATCCGCAGTGGCCGGTGTGGCCATGGGCCTGATTCTGGACGGTGACGAATTTGCCGTTCTGACCGACATTCTGGGCGACGAGGATCACCTCGGCGACATGGACTTCAAGGTTGCAGGCACGGAAAACGGCATCACCTCGCTGCAGATGGATATCAAGGTGGCCGGCATTACCGCCGACATCATGAAGCAGGCACTGGCACAGGCCAAGGACGGGCGGATGCACATCCTGGGCGAAATGTCGAAGGCCCTGACCGGCGCCGGCGATTTCTCCATCCATGCGCCGCGCATCGAAACCATGACCGTTCCGGCCGATAAAATCCGCGAGGTCATCGGCTCCGGCGGCAAGGTCATCCGCGAAATCGTAGAGGTTTCCGGCGCCAAGGTCGACATCAACGACGACGGCGTTATCAAGATCGCCTCGCCCAATGCCGACAGCATCGAAAAAGCCATGTCC
>JALWQC010000440.1 GCA_027080755.1 Paracoccaceae bacterium | reverse complement strand
CAAATGACCGCGCATAGGGAAACCGCAGGGTCCGCTGCCCGCGCCGGGGATCGAAATCCAGACCGGGGGTGACGGAGACGCCGGCCTCTTGCAGGATCCGGCGGGCCAGATCGACGCTGTTGTCCGTCAGCTCCGACACATCGGCATAGATATAGAACGCCCCGTCCGGCGGCGCGATACGGTCAAATCCGGCCTTGGGCAGCTCGCGCAGCAGATAGTCGCGGTTTTTGGCATAAACCGCCAGATTTTCCTGCAACTCCGCGTCACAATCCATCGCCGCAAGCGCCGCGATTTGCGAGGCATGGGGCGCGCAGATAAACAGGTTCTGCATCAGCCGTTCCAGCCGGCGCACATGCGCCTGCGGCACGATCATCCAGCCGACGCGCCAGCCGGTCATGGAAAAATACTTGGAAAAACTGTTGATAACGTAAACGTCGTCACTGATTTCCAGCGCCGTAACCGCCTTTTTGCCGTATTCGATCCCGTGATATATCTCGTCCGAAATAAAGGCGATACCGTTGTCCCGACAATGGTTCACCAAGGCCCCGAGCGCCGCCTTGTCCAGCATGGTCCCCGTGGGGTTGGCCGGACTCGCCACCAGCAGCCCCGCCAGATTTTCCTGCTGTTCCAGTTCCCCGACCGTCGGCTGGTAGCGCGACTCCAGACCTGTCGGGATGCTGACCACCTCCAGATCCAGCGCGCGCAGGATGTTGCGATAGCTGGGATAGCCGGGATCCCCGATCGCCACCCGATCGCCACTGTCAAACAGGCTCAGGAACGCCAGCTGGAACGCGGCCGAGGAACCGGCCGTTACCACCACCCGTTCGGGCGCGATGTCTACCCCGTACCAGTCCTTATACAGTTGTGCGATCCGCGCCCGCAGCTCCGGCAGCCCCAGCGCCACCGTATAGCCAAGCGCCCCCCCCTCCATCGCCTGTTCCAGCGCCTGCACCGCCCCGCGCGGCGCGCCGGTTGCCGGCTGCCCGACCTCCATATGGATAATGTGGCGGCCGGCGGCCTCGGCCAGACGGGCCTGTTCCATGACATCCATCACAATAAAGGGATCGACATCGCCCCGATGGGAGGTTTTCATCCTGTTTTCCTTTATTTTCAGGGCTTGCGCGCCCCGGCTTCCGATTGCCGCAATCCGACGGGAATCCTTGGCATTGCGGCCATTCTGCTATAACTCTTTATCAAACGAACGTAAAAGTGGATATATCATGAAATTTCTTGCAACCCTGCTTGTCGCCGCCGTCACCTTTCTGGGGGCGGGCTTTGCCTCTGCCGGTATCGAGGATATGAGCGACGCCGAACGCGAGGCCTTCCGCGCCGAAGTGCGGGCCTATCTTCTGGACAACCCCGAGGTTATCCTCGAAGCGGTGCAAATTCTGGACGACCGCCGCGCCGCGGCCGAGGCCACCAGCGATCAGGATCTGGTGCAGGCCAACTACAAGGATCTGGCCTTTGACGGCTATTCCTTTGTCGGCGGCAACCCCGAAGGCCCGATCACGATTGTGGAGTTTTCCGACTATCGCTGCGCCTTCTGCAAACGCGCCTTCCCCGTTGTCCGCCAGCTGCTGGACAAAAACGACGACGTGCGTTTTGTGCTGAAGGAATTCCCGATTCTGGGGCCGGAATCGACGCTGGCCTCCAAGGCGGCGATCTCGGTGCTGGTAAACCAGGGGCCGGAAATTTACGAGGAATTCCACAACGCGCTGATGACCTTCAACGGGCCGATCAACGAAACCACCCTTGCGAATCTGGCCAAAGAGGCCGGTGCCGATCCCGAAAACATGGCGGCCCATATGGAAGATGAAGTCGTCGCCCAGATCATCGCCAGCAACCGCGCGCTGGCGCAAAAAATGAAAATCACCGGCACGCCGACCTTTGTCATCGGGCCGGAAATGCTGCGCGGCTTTGCGCCGCTCGACGGTATGCAGCAATATGTGGATAATGCCCGCGAAAAGCTGCAATAATCCCGTGTTTGCGGCATCGCCCCTTTGCAGGCGGTGCCGCAAACCCTATACTGCACCGCAGACGTAAACCCGGCTGGACCGGACAGAATCTCCGAGGGAATAATGGGCGATAAAAAACAAAATTCGGATGTCGAATTCATCACCGCACTGGCAGAATTGCTGCGTGCCAACGAGCTGAGCGAAATCGAGGTGATGCGCGAATTCGGCAAGGACGACACCTTGAATGTGCGTGTGGCGCGCCAGTTGCAGGCGGCCCCTGCCCCTGTGGCCGCCGCCCCTGCCACCGTGGCCGTTGCTGCCCCCGCTGCGGCACCGGCCTCCAGCCCCGCCGCCGCACCGGTCGAAGATCCCAGCCAGCTGGCCGGGGCCGTGACCTCGCCCATGGTCGGCACAGTCTATCTGGCCCCCGAACCGGGTGCCGCCAATTTCGTAAGCGTGGGCGATTCCGTCTCCGAAGGGCAGACCCTGCTGATCATCGAAGCCATGAAAACCATGAACCAGATTCCGGCCCCCAAATCGGGCAAGGTCACCCGTATTCTTGTCGATGACGCGACCCCCGTTGAATTCGGCGACCCGCTCGTCGTCATCGAATAACGGGGATTTGGGCATATGTTCAACAAAATCCTGATAGCCAACCGCGGCGAAATCGCCCTGCGGGTGATCCGCGCCTGCAAGGAAATGGGGATCAAATCGGTTGCCGTGCATTCCACCGCCGACGCCGACGCCATGCATGTGCGCATGGCCGATGAAAGCATCTGCATCGGCCCTCCGGCCAGCAATCAAAGCTATCTTTCCATTCCCAACATCATTTCCGCCTGCGAAATCACCGGAGCCGAGGCCATTCACCCCGGCTACGGATTTCTGTCGGAAAATGCCAATTTCGTGCAGATCGTGCAGGATCACGGGCTGACCTTTATCGGCCCGACTGCCGAGCACATCAACATGATGGGCGACAAGATCACCGCCAAGGACACGATGAAAAAG
>JALWQC010000439.1 GCA_027080755.1 Paracoccaceae bacterium | reverse complement strand
GTTCCAGGGCCTGCGCGAAAAACGCCAGCAGATCGGTCCCCTGATCGGGGGCAAAGCGTTTGGGGTCGGCGGCACCAAAGGCCACCATGCCGGGCATTTGCGTCTGCCCCAGATCAAGGCGCAGCACGGCCTCGGACTGCACATCAATGGCCGCGTCACCGTAGACCGAGCCTTTGGCATCCGACGCCGGGCGCAGCGTCACCTGCCGTGCCGGATTGTTGCGCCCGCCGGTGATATAGGCGGCAACGCCCTTTTCCGGCAGGGCGACGATAACGTCCTTCAGCGGGCCGTCGGGGCCGATGGGTTCGCCGCCCTCGGCCTTGAAGCTTTCCAGACACAGGCGGATGGCATCGACGCCGAGGATATTGGCAACGTCATGGTCCAGCACCTGCAGAAACTCCCCGAAGCTTTCCGCATCCAGCAAGGACAGGATCGCACGGTGGATCTGGTTGGTGCCGGCCAGATTTTCATAGGCGGCAGCAACCACGGTGCGGTGCGTATCCTCCAGCTTGTCGAGGCGGCTTTCCAGCCGTTCCACAAACACCCCGCGCAGATCGACAACATTGCCCTGCGTTTCATCCTGCGCCGCCAGAAGCGCGCGCATCAGGTCGGGGTCGTCAAGGATCACGGACGGATCCCTGACGATTTCGTCTTTCAGGTTGGCGGGAATACCGGTCATGGCGGCTACAGGATTTTCTGGCCGGTTTTGGCCCAGTCTTTCATGAACCCTTCCAGCCCCTTGTCGGTCAGCACATGGCCGGCCAGCTTGCGGATCACCGCCGGCGGGATGGTGGCGACATCGGCCCCGATCAGCGCCGATTGCGTCACATGTTCCACCGAGCGGATAGAGGCCACAAGGATCTGCGTATCGAAGCCGTAGTTGTCATAGATCTGGCGGATTTCCGCGATCAGTTCCATCCCGTCCACGTTGATATCGTCCAGACGGCCGACGAAGGGGCTGATGAAGGTGGCGCCGGCCTTGGCGGCCAGCAGGGCCTGGTTGGCGGAAAAACACAGGGTCACGTTAACCATGATCCCCTCGGCCGTCAGGGTCTTGCAGGTTTTCAGCCCGTCCCATGTCAGCGGCACCTTGACGGCGATATTGTCGGCAATCTGCGCCAGCTTGCGGCCCTCGGCGATCATGTCCTCGGCATTCAGGGCGACCACCTCGGCGCTGACCGGCCCGTCGATCAGGGCGCAAATCTCGCGCGTGACCTCCAGAATGTCGCGGCCCGATTTCATGATCAGCGAGGGGTTGGTTGTCACCCCGTCCACCATGCCAAGGGCGTTCAGTTCGGCAATATCGTCAATCTCGGCGGTATCTACAAAAAATTTCATTCCGTTTTCCTTTACTCGTCGGGCAACTGCGCCTTCCGCTTGGGGACAACATACAATACACTCGGGCGCGATGGAACCGCAGATTGAGGGGGCGAAATACGGATGTGCGATTTTTTCCCCGAAGGGGCGCAGGTGGCGGTTCTGACGGCCGAGCCGCTGGACCGGCTGCTGGACTACAAGGCCCCCGCCGGCGGGGTGGCCTTGGGGGCCTTTGTCAAGGTGCCGCTTGGCCCGCGCAAGGTGCTGGGCGTGGTCTGGGGCGCGGGTGGCGGGCGGTTTGATCCGGCAAAGCTGCGCACCATTGCACAGGTGCTGGATGTGCCGCCCATGCGCGACGAAATGCGCGAATTCCTGCGGCGGGCGGCGGATTACACGCTGACGCCGCTGCCGCTGATGCTGCGCCTTGCGACACGGGTGCCCGGGCTGGGCGATCCACCGGCGATGCGCAAGCTGGTCAAACGGGGCAGCAGGGACCCCGACCGCCTGACAGAGGCCCGCAAACGGGTGCTGGATGTGCTGGCGGAATACGGCGGCGCGGGGTTTGCAAGCGGGGAATTGTCGGCGCTGGCGGGGGTAAGTTCGGGCGTTATCAAGGGCTTGCTGCAACAGGGGGTGCTGGTGCAGGTCGCCGCCCCGAAGGATGCCCCCTACCCGCGGCTGGACCCGGATTTCGGCGGCAAGACCCTGTCGCCGGACCAGCAGGGCGCGGCGCAAAAGCTGCGCGCGGCGGTGCGCTCGGGGCGCTATGGCACGACGTTGTTGAAGGGGGTGACCGGTTCCGGCAAGACAGAGGTGTATCTGGAGGCCGTGGCCGAGGCGCTGCAAAGCGGGCGCCAGTCGCTGGTGCTGCTGCCCGAGATTGCCCTGACGGTGGAATTTCTGGACCGGGTGGAAAAACGCTTCGGGGCGCGGCCGGCAGAATGGCATTCGGGGGCAACCCAATCGGAGCGGCGCCGGTGCTGGCGCGCGGTGGCCACGGGGGACGCGCGGCTGGTGGTCGGGGCGCGCTCGGCCCTGTTCCTGCCGTTCCGCGATCTGGGGCTGGTGATCGTGGACGAGGAGCACGACGGCTCCTACAAACAGGAAGAGGGCGTGCATTACAGCGCCCGCGACATGGCGGTGCTGCGGGCGTCCCTGTCTTCGGCGCAGGTGGTGCTGGCCAGCGCGACGCCCAGCCTTGAAAGCTGGGCCAATGCCGAGGCCGGGAAATACGCCCGCATCGATTTGCACGAACGTTTCGGCACCGCGCAACTGCCGGAAATGGGCGCCATCGACATGCGCGCCGAAACGCTGGAAACGAACCGCTGGATATCGCCTACCCTGGTCGGGGAAATGCACAAGCGGCTGGCGGCGGGGGAACAAAGCCTGCTGTTCCTGAACCGGCGCGGCTTTGCTCCGTTAACCATATGTCGGGCCTGCGGACACCAGATCGGCTGCTCGGAATGCGACGCGCGCATGGTGGAACACCGCTTCCAGAAACGGCTGGTCTGCCACCAGTGCGGCGCCAGCAAGCCGATACCGGTGGAATGCCCGTCCTGCGGGGTGGAGGGGAAGCTCGCCCCCGTCGGCCCGGGGGTGGAGCGGCTGGCGGAAGAGGCCGCCGCCCTGTTCCCCGAGGCCCGCATTGCCATCC
>JALWQC010000438.1 GCA_027080755.1 Paracoccaceae bacterium | reverse complement strand
CTCCGGCCCGACCTCATAGGCCTGCTGGCTGATGGCCGGCCCGATTGCGGCAACGATATTCTCGCGGCTGGCCCCCAGTGCCACCATCGCCTGAATGGTGTTTTCCGTGATATTCCCCAGCGCCCCTTTCCAGCCCGCATGCGCCGCCCCGATCACGCCGGCGGTCTTGTCCGCCAGCAGAACGGGGGCGCAATCGGCGGTGACAATGCCCAGCCCGATCGCCTTTTCCCGGGTCACCATCGCGTCGGCCTTAGGTCGCGCGCCGTCCCAGGCGGGTTTCGTCACCTCTACCACGTCGGTGGAATGGACCTGATGCAACGACAGCAGCGCGTCGGGGTTCAGGCCGGCGGTATCGGCGACGCGGCTGCGGTTGATCCGCACCGAGGCCGGATCATCCCCCGAGCCTTCGCCGCAGTTCAGCCCCGCGTAAATCCCGCCGGAAACCCCCATCGCGCGGGTGAAAAAGCCGTGGCGCACGGGGCGCAGTTCCGGCGCGGTCAGGAATTCAAGCGTCATCTTCAAAGCCCGGTGTTTCCGGCGCATCCTTGGGAACGATGGCCATGACCTTGAACAGGGTTCCCATTTCCTCGGTGTGGGTCAGGCGGCGGTGGGCGGTCATGATTTCCTCTACCACCTCGTCGTTGCCGGCGGCGTTGGACAGCATTTCGGCGCGCACATCCATGCCGATCCGGCGCAGGAATGTCCCCTGCGGTTCGCAGCCCTCGGTGCGGGCGGCACCGGCAGCGCGGGCGAGGGCGGCAAAGTTGACATGCGCGGTCACATCCGCCGCACCGTGTTCATGGTGCAACTCGTCCACCGGTTCGTGGTTTTGCACCGCTTGCAGGCTGTCACCGGCCCCGTCCCATTCGCCGTAATCGATAATCAGCGCCGCGCCGCCGTGTTCGGCAATCCGGTTGCCGATTTTTTCCGCGATATCCTCGCCGGCGTAGGAAACCTCGGCATAGAGGTTCTCGGGCAGCATCGGGAAAAACTCGTCCAGATCGGGGTTTTGTGCGGGGCGGCCGTGGGTATAGGCCAGCTTGCCGTCCTTCACCTCTATCAGGCGTTCCTGCCAGCCCGCGTCTGTGTGGCGGAACTGGTGCATCGGCAGGGCGTCGAAAAATTCGTTGGCGACCAGAAACAGCGGTGCCTCGGGCAGCTCGTCTATGCTGTTGGCCCAATGGGGGTTTTTGCCCATCAGCACGGCGGATTGCTTGCGGCGCATGGCGGGGCTTGTTTCCACCAGCCAGACCTCGGCCGCGGCCAGAAACGGCGGCAGGGTTTCGGCGGTGCGCAGCATGTCGTTCATCAGGGTGCCGCGCCCGGGCCCCAGTTCCGCCAGAACAAAACGTTCCGGCTGCCCCTGGTCCACCCAGGCCTGCATCAGCCACAGCGCCAGCATTTCCCCGAACATCTGGCTGATTTCCGGCGCGGTGACAAAATCCCCGTCCGGCCCGAAAGGATCGCGGTTGATGTAATAGCCATGCTCGGGGTGGCCCAGACACAGGTGGATGTATTCCCCGATGCTGATGGGGCCGTTTTCCGCGATGCGGGTCTTGATGATTTCTGTCAGTTCGCTCATGTGCGCCTTCCGGTCCATAGTAGCAGGGCGATGCCGATCCCTATCATCGGCAGGGACAACAGCTGCCCCTGGGTGATGCCCGTTTCGCCCAGTCTTATGACATAGCCGAACGGATTCCCCAACGAGACAAATTGTTCATCCGCCTGCCGGTAGTATTCCACAATGAATCGCGCCAGCCCGTAGCCGGTCAGAAACAGCGCGATGATACGGCCGGGGGTTTTCAGCGCCCCGCGACGATAGACCATCCACAACAGAACCGCCCCCAGAACCAGCCCTTCCAGCGCGGCTTCATACAGCTGGCTGGGGTGGCGGGTGCAGGGCAGCAGCCAGTAATCGGGGCAGACCTGTGCCAGCGGATCGGGAAAATCCACGGCCCAGGGCACGGTGGCGGGACGGCCCCACAGCTCGGGCTTGATGAAATTGGCGAGACGGCCGAAAAACAGCCCGATCGGGGCGACGGCGGCGATGGCGTCACCCACCGACAGCATGGGCAGCCTGTTGCGCCGGCAGAACAGCGCGCCGGCTATGACCACGCCCAGAAAGCCGCCGTGAAAGGACATGCCCCCCTGCCAGACTTTCAGAATCTCGGCCGGATTGGCCAGATAATAGCCCGGCTGGTAAAATAGCACGAACCCCAGCCGCCCGCCCAGCACGACGCCCAGCACCAGCCAGGTCAGCAGATCCTCGGCCTGTGCGGGTTTCATCGGGGGGTGGTCCCGCCACAGGTCGTCCCGTTTCATCATGCGCACGATCAGGCGCCAGCCGATGACCAGTCCGGCAATATAGGCCAGCGCATACCAGCGCAGCGCCAGATGCAGCCCGAACAGGTCAAAGGCGAAAATCTCGGGGTCGATATCGGGGAATTGCAATACAAACGGCATATGGGCCTCCTTGGCGGAATCAATCCCGTGTCGGGGGATTAAAGTCAAGCCGCCCTTGGCAAACTGTTCGTGAAGGGCCATATATGCACAGACCCGAGCGAACAGGAGCCGAAGATGCAAGGCAGCAACCGTATATTCGATGACATGTCAAAACTGATGAGCAATGCAATGGGCGTGGCCCAGGGCGCCAAGACCGAGGCCGAGACCGCCCTGAAGTCCATGCTGGACCGCTGGCTGGCGGACCGCGACTTTGTCTCGCGTGAGGAATTCGACGCCGTGCGTGCCATGGCCCAGAAGGCCCGCGAGGAAAACGCCGCCCTTCTGGCCCGTGTCGAGGCGCTGGAAGCCAAACACAAGCCCAAGCCGCGCGCCAAGGCCAAACCCAAGGCCGCCGCCAAGACTGACAAAGCCGACAAATAATCCGGCGAAATTCCGCAATCGGCCCTGAATCCCGCGATTCAGGGCTTTTTGTTTGTGCGAATCTCTTTACCGGACCGGCTTTTCCATACACAATATGTCGTATGGGGCAGCGTGTGATCCACGACCCCTTGTCTGGACCCCGATATCTCGGGGACGTTAAGGAGTCGATATGGCCGAAGCCGCGTATGATTTTATTGCCGATGATTTGCACCCGATCGATATCGTGCAGAATATCGCCACCCATTACGACTGGGATTTCGACCGGATTGCCGACGACCAGATCGCGATGATGATCGACGGCTCGTGGACGACCTATTCCCTGTCGCTGGCCTGGTCGGAACAGGACGCGGTTCTGCGCATGATCTGCACCTTTGACATGGACCCGCCGGCGGACCGTCTGCCGGCGTTGTATGACGTGCTGAACCGGGCCAATGACAAGGGCTGGAACGGGGCGTTTACCTATTGGCTGGAACAGAAAATGATGGTGTTCCGCTACGGGCTGAACCTTGCGGGGGAGGCCAGCGCCTCGGCCATGCAGATCGACGATATTGTCGGCTCGGCGGTGATGGCCTGCGAACGGTTCTATCCGGCCTTCCAGCTGGTGTGCTGGGGCGACAGCGATCCGGCGCAGGCGATGCTGGTGGCGATGGAACAGGCCTTCGGGCGCGCCTGATATCTGCGAAAAGGGGCTGTGATGTCTTTGGAAAAAGTGAAAACCGACGGGCTGGTTCTGCTGGGCTGCGGCAAGATGGGCTCTGCCATGCTGGAGGGCTGGCTTGCCGGCGGCATCGCGCCGGATCAGGTGTGGATCCTGGATCCGGCCCCCTCGGCGCGGTTGCAGGATCTGGCAGGGCAGGGGCTGCATCTGAACGCGGAGCTGCCCGAAACGCCGGCGGTTTGTGTGATCGCGGTCAAGCCGCAGATGATGGGCGAGGCCCTGCCGCAGATGGCGGCGCTGGGGGGGGGCGAAACGGTGTTTCTGTCCATTGCCGCCGGCACGCCGATTGCCGCCTTTGCTGCCGTGCTGGGCGAGAATACCCCGATCATCCGCGCCATGCCCAACACCCCCGCCGCCATCGGGCGCGGCATTACCGCCCTGATCGGCAACCCCTATGTAGACGAAGCGGCGCTGGGCATGGCGGAATCCCTGTTGCAGGCGGTGGGGCAGACCGTGCGGCTGGCCGATGAATCGCAGATGGATGCGGTGACGGCGGTGTCCGGCTCGGGGCCGGCCTATGTGTTCCACCTGATCGAAACGCTGGCCGTCGCCGGTGTCGCCGAGGGCCTGCCCGAGGATCTGGCCATGCAGCTGGCCAAGGCCACGGTGGCCGGTGCGGGGGCCTTGGCGGAACAGTCCGGCGAAAGCCCCGAACAGCTGCGCATCAACGTCACCAGCCCGGGCGGCACGACCGCCGCCGCCCTGCAGGTGCTGATGGACCCGGCGGACGGTTTCCCCGCCCTGATGCGCCGCGCGGTGCAGGCCGCCGCCGCCCGCAGCCGCGAACTGGGCTAACCGCCGCGCCCCGCAATTTCTTGCCGAACGGAGGACACAATGGATCCGCTGGATTTTGACACCTTTCTGAAAACCGATATCCGCGTCGGGCGGGTCATCCGCGCCGAGCCCTACCCCGAGGCCCGCAAGCCCGCGATCAAGCTATGGGTCGATTTCGGGCCCGAGATCGGGGAAAAAAAGACCTCGGCCCAGATCACGGCCCATTACACCCCCGAAACGCTGGTCGGGCGGATGGTGCTGGGCGTGGTGAATTTCCCGCCCCGCCAGATCGGCAAGTTCATGTCGGAATTTCTGGTGCTGGGCGTGCCGGATGAAACCGGCGGGATTGTTCTGGTCGCCCCGGATCGGGACGTGCCGGTCGGCGGGCGGCTACATTAGTCCCCGACCGCCTCGCGCCAGTGGCGGCGGCACAGGCTGACGTAGGTTTCGTTGCCCCCGATCTGCACCTGTGCGCCGGCCGTCAATGTGTTGCCCTGATCATCCTGACGCACCACCATTGTCGCCTTTTTGCCGCAGTGGCAGATGGTGCGGATCTCGCGCATTTCATCGGCCAGCGCCAGCAGGGTGGCAGAACCGGGGAACAGCTTGCCCATGAAATCCACCCGCAGGCCATAGGCCATCACCGGCAGCTTCAGATCATCGACCACCCGCGCCAGTTGCCAGACCTGGGCGTCGGTCAGGAACTGCGCCTCGTCAATCAGCACGCAGACAAAGGGCGTGGCTTTGTGCGCCTCTTCGATCATGGTAAACAGGTCGCTGTCCGCATCGAACAATTCCGCATCCGCCCCGATGCCGATCCGGCTGCCGATGCGCCCCTCGCCGGCGCGGGTGTCCAGACGCGCGGTCAGCAAAAAGGTCTCCATCCCGCGTTCTTTGTAGTTATGCGCCGCCTGCAACAGGATCGTGCTTTTGCCCGCGTTCATGGTGGAATAGTTGAAATACAGCTTCGCCATATCCGACCCCTAGGAACAACGTTTCAACAGCACGGAGCCGACGGAATACCCCGCGCCAAAGGAACAGATCACGCCCAGCCCGCCATCGGGGATATCGTCGGAATGTTTGGAAAAGGCAATGATCGACCCGGCCGAGGAGGTGTTGGCGTAATCCTGCAGGATGTTGGGTTGTTCGCCCGGTTCCGGCACGCGGCCCAGCACCTTTTTGCCGATAAAATCGTTCATCGCCTTGTTGGCCTGATGCAGCCACAGGCGGGACAGATCGTCGGGTTTTACCCCTTCGGATTCGATATGGGACAGGATGTGTTTGGAAACGATCGGCAGCACCTCTTTGAACACTTTGCGGCCGTTTTGCATGAACTGCATGTCGCGCCGGTCCTTCATCCCGTCCGGGCGCGAGCGGCGCAGAAAGCCGTTGTTGTTGCGGATGTTGTTGGAAAACTGCGTCAGGCAACGGGTCGAGACCACCTCGAAATGGGGGCCTTTGGCGTCTTCCTTGCGTTCCAGCAGGGTGGCGGTGGCGACGTCCCCGAAGATAAAGTGGCAGTCGCGGTCGCGCCATTCCAGATGCCCCGAGCAGATCTCGGGGTTGACGACAAGCGCCGAGCGGACCGAGCCGGCGCGGATCATGTCGCTGGCCGTCTGGATGCCGAAAGTGGCCGAGGAACAGGCGACGTTCATGTCAAAGGCAAACCCCGAGGTGCCAAGCAGTTGCTGCACCTCTATCGCGACGGCGGGGTAGGCCCGCTCGATGTTGGAGGCAGCGACAATCACCAGATCGACGTCGGCCGCATCCTTGCCCGCCTGTTGCAGCGCCTTGGTGCAGGCGTCCAGCGCCATTTCCGCCATGATAGAGGGTTCCTCGTCGCTGCGCTGGCGCAATAGCGGGTGCATGACTTCGGGGTCCAGAACGCCGGTTTTGTCCATCACATGGCGCTGGTGGATGCCGCTGGCGGCCACGATGAATTCGCTGCTGGAATGGGCCTTTTCGGCCAGCGTTCCGGCGGCGATTTCGTCGGCATGTTCCGCGTTATACCGGTCGGCATAGGCGTTGAAGGATTCGACGAGCTCGTCGTTGGTGATGATTTCCCGGGGGGTGAAGACTCCGGTTCCTGATATGACGGGTTGATACATTTCCGGCTCCTGCTGCAGTTGGTCGAGTCAACCGCGATCGCGCCCGCAGGTCAAGGGGAAACCGCCCCGCCTGCCCCGTGGTTTTCAGCGGTAGAAGATGTTGCCGCCGAACCGGCCCAGCCGGTGCAGCGTGGCAAACCAGCCCGGCGCCATGGATGCCGCGTGGAAATAGAGCGCGCCGTGGGTGATATCCTCGCCACGGTCGGTCAGCAGCAGGGCGGCGGTTTGCAGGGCTTTTTCCAGCTCGGCCGGCTCGTTGTAGGTTTCGGGCAGGGCGTCGCAGCGATAGGAAAACTGGCACGAGCCGTTATAGCGCTGATCGACCACGCCGCAGATTGTCGAGGGAAACCGCGGGTCGGCGGCACGGTTCAGGATGACCTCGCCCACGGCGCGGCGGCCTTCGTCACCGGTGCCGCGGGCCTCGAAATACAGGGCCTCGGCCAGACAGGCCTGTGCGCCTTCGCCCATGGAACTGGCGACGGGGTCGGGGCGGCCGCAGGCGGCCAGAAGGGCAAGGGTCAGCAAGGCAAGGGTGCGTAACATCGAAGGGCTTTCCGGTTTGTCGGGGGCCTGCATACACCAGCCGGCGCACGATTGTTAGGGGCGCGCCCCGCGTCGGCAGATCCCGGCCGATTCAGCCAAGGAAACCGTCAACCGCAGCGACAAAGGCGCGGGGCTGTTCGGCGTGCAGCCAGTGGCCGGCGTTGTCGATGGTTTCGATGCGGGCCTGCGGGAACAGGGCGCGGATGGCCGTTTCGTGTTCGGGCAGAAGATAGGTGGAATTGGCGCCGCGCAAAAACAGGGTCGGGCCGTTGAAGGGGGTGTCAAATGCGGGAAAACCCATAATTTCCGGCATTTCCGCCCCGAGGGTGTCCAGGTTGAGCTTCCAGTGCGCCCCCCCTTCCAGCGCCAGACTTTGCAGTAGAAAGGCCCGCAACTGCGGGTCGGGGATGGCGTCTTGCAGCTGTTCGTCGGCGTCGCGGCGGCGGGTGACGCGCGACAGGTCCACGTTCTGCATGGCGGCGATCTTGTCGCTGTGTTCATGGGTGTAGGGCACCGGCGCGATGTCGGCCACCACAAGTTTGCGCACCAGATCCGGCCGGCTCAGGGCAAGGACCATCGCCGCCTTGCCGCCCATCGAATGCCCCAGCACATCGGCCCGCCCGCCATTGGCCGCAATCACGCGGGCCAGATCATTGGCCATATCGGCATAGCTGTGGCTGTCCGCATGAAAGGAATTACCGTGGTTGCGCATGTCAACGGCGATCACGGGGCGCTTTTCGGCCAGACGTTTGGCGATCACATTCCAGTTGCGCGCGCTGCCGTAAAGCCCGGGCGCGATGATCAGCGGGATGCCCGTGGCGGGTCCGTGGTGGGTGGTTTGCAGCATTTCGGCCATGTGGATTGTCGCCCCCGTTCTTGCCGGATCTCTATAGATGTGGCGCTGCGCGGGGTCAATCGGGGGGATCAGGGCACAAAAAATACGGCACCGGCCCCGTGGCCGCCCCGTTTTTGTGGAAAATCCCCGGACGGGGTATGCCAGCCCCCTGATTTCGACCCTTTGGTTTGGAAGGGCCTGTGGGTGTTGAGGACGGTTTACCGCGCCGGAAGCCTGAACCCGAGCCGGTTGCTGCCAAATGTCGTTTGTCGGACGACGCAACCTTCAGGCGGATAGTGGGGTTGCCGAAAACTGGCAACAAAAGGGATTAAAATTGTTCCGACGCGATAAACCACGGGTGGATAGCCCGCCTCGCCCAGTGGGAACACAATAGGGCAGAAAGGTTAAAAAAGGGTTAGGGCGTAGATCCATAAACCCCGCGCCGCCAGCGCGATCCTCGCGAAATATCAATGGTTCGGGACGCGCCGCACAGGGTGGTCCCCTTTGCAAGCGGCCCAAGCCATTGAGATGAAGCGAGGGTCGCGCCCTTCGGGTTTGGCAGATTTCCGCCCCGAGTGCGTTGCAGGTCCTGGAAATAGACCCACTATTCCGGCGGCCCTGCACCTGCCCGGGACAAAAATCTGCCAAACTGGCGACGCGGGGTTTATGGATCTACGCCCTGGCCCGCCAGAAATTCGTCGAATTCCTGCATCACCGCCTGATAGATGCCGCGTTTGAACGGCACGATACGTTCCAGCAGGTCCGCCGCGGGCATCCAGCGCCAGACGGAAAACTCGGGGTGGTCGGTCTCTATGTTGATGGCGCTGTCATCGCCGTTGAAGCGCAGCAGGAACCAGCGTTGCTTCTGGCCGCGGTATTTCCCCTTCATCAGCTTTTCGGCCACCTCGGGGGGGAAATCATAGTGGTGCCAGTCGCGGCTTTCGGCCAGCAGATCGACCATGTCGGGGCGGATGCCGGTTTCTTCTTCCAACTCGCGCAGGGCGGCCGCTTGCGGGGTTTCGCCCTTGTCGATCCCGCCTTGGGGCATTTGCCAGGCGTCGGGGGTGTCGATGCGCCGTCCGGCGAAAATATGGCCGGCCGGATTGATAATCATCAGCCCCGCGTTGGGACGGTAGGGCAGGGCGAGGCGTTCTTCTTCGGTCATGGGGCACCTGTTGGCCGGCGGCGCGTTACCACGCCGCCGGTTGGTTTATTTTGCGTTCAGCACGTTCAGGCCGCGCAGGATATCCAGGCCGTAGGACAGCTGGAAATCGGAATCGCGCAGCTTGGCCATGGCTTCCTGTTCGGCGCGTTCCTGTTCCAGTTGCTGGCGCTCTTCTTCCGTCAGGGAGTCATTGTTGAGCGCACCGCGCAGGTCGGCCTCGGAGCGCAGGCGCATGGCGGCGGATTTCGGCTCTTCGGGTTTGTCGGAGGGGATGCGCTGTTCCACCAGAACGTCCGGCGTCACGCCGAGCCCCTGGATGGAGCGCCCCGAAGGCGTGTAGTAGCGCGCGGTGGTCAGGCGCATGGCCCCGCCGCCCTGCACCGGCATGATCGTCTGCACCGACCCTTTGCCGAAGCTTTTGGTGCCCACAATAATGGCGCGGGCGTTGTCCTTCAGCGCACCGGCCACGATTTCCGAGGCCGAGGCCGACCCGCCGTTGATCAGCACCACGATCGGCTTGCCCTGTGCCAGATCGCCGGGCTTGGCGTTGAAACGTTCGCTGTCTTCGGGATTGCGGCCGCGGGTAGAGACGATCTCGCCCTCGTTCAGGAAGGCGTCGGAAACGGCGATGGCCTGGTTCAGCAGACCGCCCGGATTGTTGCGCAGGTCGATGATGAAACCGTCGATGTTGTCAATGCCGCCGTTGGCGTCCAGCTCGCTTTGCATCCCGTCCTGAAGGTCGCTGAACGTCTGTTCCGTAAACGAGGAAATCCGCAGCACGATGGCGCGCCCCTCGGTGCGGGCCTTCACGGCCTTGACGTGGATAATGTCGCGCACGATGGTCACGTCGAAGGGTTCATCGACCCCCTCGCGGAAGATGGTCAGGACCACCTCGGCACCGACCGGCCCGCGCAGTTTTTCCACCGCTTCGTTCAGGGTCAGGCCCAGAACGCTTTCGCCGTCAACATGGGTGATCAGGTCGCCGGCCTTCAGACCGGCGGCGGCGGCGGGGGTGTCGTCGATGGGCGAAACCACCTTTACGAAGCCGTCCTGCTGCGTCACCTCTATGCCGAGGCCGCCGAACTCCCCGCGCGTATCCACCTGCATTTCCTTGAAGGCGGCCGGCGGCATATAGCTGGAGTGGGGATCGAGCGAGGTCAGCATACCGTTGATCGCCGCCTCTATCAGGGCCTTGTCGTCCACAGGCTCGACATAGTCGGCGCGGATGCGTTCGAAAATATTGCCAAATAAATCAAGCTGTTCATAAACGGTTTGCTGGTCCGAGGATTCCTGTGCCACCAGCGGGCCTGCAAACTGGGCCGTCAGCACAACGCCGGCAAGGGCGCCGGCAATAGCGGAGGTAATATATTTGTTCATTCCAGATACTTTCCGTTGTTCAGACATGCGTTCCGGGATTCCCCAACACATTAGGCCCTATATAGACCCCTTTAGCGGGCAAGGTTCCAGTCCGAATGTCGCATCTCGATCACAATTTCTTCAACAACTGGTTATTTTGCAACAGGTTTCAGCAAGGTTTCGCCGGTCATTTCGGGCGGTTTGGGCAGTTGCATCAGATCCAGCAGGGTCGGCGCCAGATCCGACAGCCGCCCGCCGTCGCGCAATGTCATGCCCTTCGGCCCGCCCACCAGCGCCACCGGCACGGGGTTGAGGGTATGGGCCGTATGCGGCCCGCCGGTCACCGGATCGACCATAGTTTCGCAATTGCCGTGGTCGGCGGTGACGATCATGGCGCCGCCGACCTGTTTGATGGCCTCCAGCGCGCGGCCAAGCCCGCGGTCCACGGTTTCCACCGCCTTGATTGCAGCTTGCAGATCGCCGGTGTGGCCGACCATGTCGGGGTTGGCGAAGTTGACGATGATCAGGTCGTATTTCTGTCCCTTGATGGCATCGACCAGGTGGTCGGCAACCTCGTCGGCGGACATCTCGGGCTGCATGTCGTAGGTTTTCACCTTGGGGCTGGGCGCGACATAGCGGTCCTCGCCGGTGTCGGGGGTTTCCTCGCCGCCGTTCATGAAAAAGGTGACATGGGGGTATTTCTCGGTTTCCGCCAGCCGGTATTGTTTCAACCCGTGCGCGGCAACCCAGTGGCCAAGGGTGTTGACGATTTCCTCCGAGGGATACATCACATCCATATAAGCGTTGTGTTCGTCGGAATATTCCACCAGCCCCGTCAGCGCCGCGAATTTCGGGCGGGCAGAGACGTCGAAGGCGTCGAAATCCGGATCGCCAAGGGCGGCGAGGATCTCGCGGGCGCGGTCGGCGCGGAAGTTCATGAACAGCAAACCGTCGCCGTCCTTCATCCCCGCATAGTCCCCGATCACGGTGGGGGCGATGAACTCATCGGTTTCGCCGGCGGCATAGGCGGTTTCGATCGCCTGCTGCACGCTGTCGGCATGGCGCCCCTTGCCCGAGACCAGCAAATCGAAGGCCTGCTGCACCCGATCCCAGCGTTTGTCGCGGTCCATCGCAAAGAACCGCCCGACCAGCGTGGCAATCCGCGCGCCCTCCGGCAGATCCTTTTCCAGCTTGGAGAGCTGCTCCCCCGCCGATTTCGGGGCCACGTCGCGCCCGTCGGTAAAGGCATGGATCGCCACCGGAATACCGGCCGCGGCGATCACCTG
>JALWQC010000437.1 GCA_027080755.1 Paracoccaceae bacterium | reverse complement strand
GGCCAGCAGGGGCAGGCCGCCGTTGCGGTCGGTGACGGTTTCATAGGCAATCGCGGTGACGCCGCTTTCCAGCAGGTCCTTTGTCTGTTCGGGGTCGGGGGCAAGATGCAGATAGGTGAACAGGATCTGGCCCTTGCGCAGTTGTTTGCGCTCGATGGCCTGGGGTTCCTTGACCTTTACGACCATCTCGGCACGCTCGAAAATCTCGGCAGCGGTGTCAACGATTTCCGCACCGGCGGCGATGTATTCCGCATCCGGGAAACCGGCCCCGGCGCCGGCGTTTTTCTGGATGATAACCTGATGGCCGTTTGCGACGGCTTCATGGGCGGCGGCGGGGGTGATCCCGACGCGGTATTCCTGATTCTTGATTTCTGTGGGACATCCGATAAGCATTTTGGGCCTCATGCTGTGTGTGGTTTATCCTGACAACATGTCGCAGCGTTACCGCAATTGCTTTGCGAATATCTATTGTGCAGTGCCGAAATTTCCGAATAAACTGGCGTTTGAACGGAAAAACAAGGTGGATTGTTGCAATGAGTCGGATGGACGCGCTTGATATAAAGATTCTGGAGGCTTTGCAGCGCAAGGGCCGTATGTCGAACGCGGAGTTGGCGGAAAAGGTGAACCTGTCGCCCTCGGCCTGTCACCGGCGAGTGCAGCGGCTGGAAGAGGACGGGATTATCAAGGATTACGTTGCGCTGCTGAACCCGCGCGCGGTGGACCGGCCCTCGACCGTTTTTGTGGAAATTACGCTCTCGGGGCAGGCCGATGAACTGCTGGAACGGTTCGAGGCTGCCGTCGCCCGCATCCCCGATGTGCTGGAATGTCACCTGATGGCCGGTACGGCGGATTATCTGTTGAAGGTGGTGGCGGCCGACACGGACGATTTTGCCCGCATCCACCGGCAATATCTGGCGCGCCTGCCCGGGGTGTCGCAAATGCAGTCCAGCTTTGCCTTGCGCACGGTGTTCAAGACCACGGCTCTGCCGCTTTAGGGTCTACGTCCTAACCAACCAGATACAGTGCCAGATACAGCGTCGCCATCCCCCCGAGGATGGAGCCGATCACGCTTTTGAAATAGGCGCCGATGAACAGGGCGGTGGCGGCTGCCATCAGGCGCGCGGGGTCCAGATGGCCACCGGTGGCCTGTGGCCAGACAACCAGCGGGGCGATCAGGCCGGGCATGACGGCGACTGGCACATAGCGCAGGTGCCGCATGACCCAGTCCGGCAGGCGACGTGCCCCGATCAGCCCGAGGAAGGAAAAGCGCAACAGCCATGTACCGAGCGCCAGAAAGACAATAGTCAGCCAGATGTCTGTGTGGCTCATGTCCGCTCCCCTTGCCATTTTTCCAGCTTCGCGCCGGTCATCATGGCCAGAACGGCCGCCACCAGCAGCCCCAGATTATAGGGCAGCCCGTTCAGCAGCAGCGCCACCAGCACCGACACGACCGCCGCCGCCACATGGGGCAGCGAGCGCAGGGCGGGGGCGACCAGGGCCAGAAAGGTGATCGGAATGGCGAAATCCAGCGCGTATTCGTCCGGTATCGCGGATCCGGCCAGCGCGCCCAGCATGGTGGAGCCATACCAGAGCGGCACGATCGGGGTGATGACGCCGAAATAATAGGCGATTTTGCGGGGCAGGGG
Source organism: Paracoccaceae bacterium (assembly GCA_027080755.1). Classification (GTDB taxonomy): domain Bacteria; phylum Pseudomonadota; class Alphaproteobacteria; order Rhodobacterales; family Rhodobacteraceae; genus NORP23. The sequence continues at coordinate 1,330 of JALWQC010000437.1, read as the reverse complement.
CATGTCCGGCTCGGCCTCGTATTTCGCGATTGAAACGCCGTAGGCCTGATCGACCAGCGTATAGGCAATCAGCGCCCGCTGCCAGAGCGGCGCCTTGCCAAGGTGCGGCGTCAGGGAGGCGGAATACATCGCCATGCGTAAATTGATCGCCAGCCCGGTCAGCACGATCACCACAACGGGTGCATTATCGACCAGCATCTGCACGGCGGCAAACTGCGCTGCGCCGGCAATTACCAGAACGGTCATCGACATGGTTTCCAGCAGGTTGAAGCCGGCCTCTGTGGCGACAACGCCGAACAGCAGGCCAAAGGGGGCGATCACCAGAATAAACGGTGCCCCGTCGCGAAAACCGCGCCAATAGGTTTTTCCGGTTATGGACATCTGCCCCCTCATGCTTCACATTCCGGTTGATATATCGGGAAACCTCCCCGATGACCAATCAAGAGTTTTGCGACGTGGCAACACCATTATTGATATCCCCGGACCCCGACAACCCCCGCTTGACCCGCGCCGTCAGCGGTGTGGACCAGAACGGCGACCCTTGTGAAATCCGCGTGGTAGAGGAACGCCCCCTGACGATTTACCTGAACAAACAGGAAATCGTGACGGCCATGACCATCGGGGACTATCCGCAATATCTGGCCGTGGGCTATCTGTTGAATCAGGGCATGCTGCTGGCCGATGACCGGATCACCGGCGTGGATTATGACGAGGAAATCGAAACCGTGGTGGTGCGCACGGTGCGGCGCACGAATTACGAGGAAAAGCTGAAGAAGAAAACCCGCACCTCGGGCTGTGCGGTCGGCACGGTTTTCGGCGACATGATGGAGGGGCTGGAGGATGTGACCCTGTCGGACAAACCGCTGAAAACCAGCTGGCTGTATGCCCTTGCCCGCCAGATCAACACAATGCCGAGCCTGTATTTGCAGGCCGGGGCCATCCACGGCACGGTCCTGTGTCACGAGGATACGCCGCTGGTCTATATGGAAGACGTCGGGCGCCATAATGCGGTGGACAAGATCGCCGGCTGGATGATGCTGGAGGGTGTCGATCCCGCCGACAAGATTTTGTATACGACGGGGCGGCTGACCTCGGAAATGGTGATCAAAACGGCGCTGATGGGGATACCGGTGCTGGCCTCGCGCTCGGGCTTTACCGCCTGGGGGGTGGAAATCGCGCGACAGGTCGGGCTGACGGTGATCGGGCGGATGCGGGGCAAGCGGTTTATGTGCCTTAGCGGGGCGGAACGTCTGGTCTGGGATGCGGATCCGGCCACGGTTGCCGACGAGCCGGCAAAATCCGCACGAAAGGGGCGCAGGGAATGAAACCG
>JALWQC010000436.1 GCA_027080755.1 Paracoccaceae bacterium | reverse complement strand
GCAACAGCGTGTTGCCGTTGCCCGCGCCCTTGCCCGCCGCCCCGAGGTGCTGCTGCTGGACGAGCCGTTCTCGGCCGTGGACAAGGCCACGCGCATGCGGCTCTATCGTGAAATATCGCTGCTGAAGAAAAGCTTCGACATGCCGGTTGTGCTGGTGACCCATGATCTGGACGAGGCCATGATGCTGGCCGACCGTATGGTGGTTCTGCATCGGGGCACTTCCCTGCAGGAAGGCCCGCCCGAACATATCACCACCCGCCCCGACACGGCCGAGGTGGCGCGGCTGGTCGATATGCACAACCTTTTCAAGGGGCAGGTGGTTGTCCGCGACGGTGTGGAATATCTGGACTGGAACGGGCAGTTGCTGGAGGTCGGGCATTGCCGCAACCTGGATGCCGGCGCGCAGGTTGACTGGGTGGTGCCGGACGGGTTTGTCGTGCTGCACCGGCGCGGGCGTCCGTCACTGGGGGAACATGAAAATCCGGTAGAGGGCAAAATCTGCAACCTGCTGCGTATCGCGCAGAACACCCATGTTGCCATGATCCCCGACAACGACCCCGACAAACCGCTACGCTTTTCCGTGCCGCGCCATGTGGCACAGCGCAACGGGCTGGAAATGGGGGCACGGGTGCGGGTTTCCATCCTGTCCGAGGGCATTCATATAATGCGCTCCTAGGGTTGCATTACGCCCCTGCGCTTCCGATATTAGGGACAGGCCGCGCAGAAGGCGCGGGAAAAAATCTGCATTGAGGGACCAATATGGAAGATCCGTATAAAATACTCGGCGTCAGCAAGAGCGCAACGGACGCCGAGATCAAGAAGGCCTACCGCAAGCTGGCCAAAAAACACCACCCGGACCTGAACCCGTCGGACAAGGCGTCCGAGTCGAAGTTTCAGGAAATTTCTGCCGCCAACGACATCATCGGTGACCCGGAAAAACGCAAACGTTTCGACGCGGGCGAGATTGACGCCTCGGGCAATGAAACGCCGGAACACCAGTATTACAAACAATACGGTGGCCGCCCCGGGGCGCAGCAGTATTCCTCGGGCGGGAATTTCGACGACATGGGGGATATCTTCTCGCAGATGTTCCGCCAGCGTCAGGGCGGTGCGGGCGGCTTTGGCGGCGGCCGGTCCTTTGACATGAAGGGGCAGGACGCCCGCTATCATCTGGCGGTCAGCTTTCTGGACGCCGTGAACGGCAACCCGCAGCGCATCACCCTGCCTGACGGCTCGAATCTCGAGGTCCGCATCCCCCAGGGGATCAAGACCGGCCAGTCCATCCGCCTGAAGGGCAAGGGCCAGCCGGGGATCGGCAACGGACCGCCGGGGGATGCCTATGTCGAAATAGAGGTCAAGCCCCACAAGCTGTTCAAACGCGAGGGCAACGACATCGTGGTAGAGGTTCCCATCTCTTTCGACGAGGCGGTTCTGGGCGGCAAGATAGAGGTGCCGACCATTGACGGGCGCGTGCGGGTCAATGTGCCCGCAGGGGCCAGCACCGGCCAGACCCTGCGTCTGAAAGGCAAGGGCGTGAAGCCGCGCAAGGGCAAGACCGGCGACCAGCGGGTGATCCTGAAGGTGGTCATGCCCAAGGTCATCGACCCCGAACTGAAGGCCTTTGCCGAAAAATGGCGCAAGGACCACGCCTATAACCCGCGCGAAAACATGTGAGGTGGATGATGATAACCGAGAATGACGTAATCGAGATTGTCAAAACCGTGGATCGCGGCCAACTGCGTGTCTGGGTGCGCGAACGCTGGGTTTGTCCGGCACAAGGCACGGAAGAGGCCGCCTATAACGAGGCCGACATCGCCCGCGTCCGTTTGCTGGATATGCTGGCCAATGAATTGCAGGTCGGCACAGAGGCGATCCCGATCATCCTGTCGCTGATCGACCAGATCCACGATATGCGCGCCCAGATGCGTGTGCTGGACGAGGTCATATCCGACCAGCCCGAAGACATTCGCATGCAGGTGCTGCGTCAGGCGCTGGATCGCTGTTAGAAAAACGGCAGGATTGCCAAAAGGGCGGCGGGGGAAACTCCGCCGCCCTTTTTGTGTTTAGACCGGCGTTGCGGGATAGCCCTCGGCCTTCATGGCGGCCAGAACGGCGGATTCTTCGGCAGAGGTTTCGATTTCCACCGTGCGGGTTTCCAGATCCGGGGTGACCTTGGCATCGGAATCCAGCGCCTTTACGGCGGATTCAATGGCGGCCGTGCAGTGGCCGCAGCTCATATCGGGAACAGCGTATTTCGTCATATCTTGTGCCTTTTCAATGTATTGCCACAGGGGCTTGCCCTGTGAATCTATCCTTGCCGGCGGGGGCAAACAAGGGCGCAAAACGCGGATTCGGGCGTGAAACCGGCTTCCACCAGATGGAAGCTTTTGTCCTGTTTTCCGATTAAATCCCGTCTTTTCAATGTATTGAAAACGCCGCAGCCGCCGCAAAAAAAATCCGTTTTTTTGCCGGACGCAACGAATTTCTGGGCTTTGGCGGTTTTTATTTGCAATTTTTCCCCGAGTATCCCCAAACTCGGACCCGATAGGGAAAGGGATTTCATGCGGGACAAAATTCAGGCGATTCCGCTTTGGCAGGGCGATATTACCGTGGCGCCGCTGACGGGCGGGCGCACCAACGCGAATTTTCTGGTGCAGGACGATACGGGGAAATATGTGGTGCGTTTCGGCCATGACATCCCGCAGCATCATGTCCTGCGCTTCAACGAACTGGCCGCCAGCCGCGCCGCACATCTGGCGGGGCTTTCCCCTGCGGTTATCCATGCCGGCGAGGGGGTCTCGGTCCTGCCTTATATCGACAGTTACACCCTGCAGGAAAAGGACGTTGCGCAGCCGGCCTATCTGGCACGGATCGTGGATCTGATGAAATCCTGCCACCACGACATCGCCCCGCATTTGCGCGGGCCGGTGCTGGCCTTCTGGGTGTTTCATGTTGTGCAGGACTATGTCGCCACCCTGCAGGCGGGCAACAGC
>JALWQC010000435.1:593-3001 GCA_027080755.1 Paracoccaceae bacterium | reverse complement strand
GAAAACCTCTTTGCCCTGCCCGGACGCGGGGGGCAGGCCGCCCCTGCCGGCCCTTACAAGCTGGCACTCTCGGTGCGTGACCGCCGTCTTGTGTTCGATCTGCACACGGAATCGGGGGAAAAGGCGGGGGAATTCCACCTGTCGCTGACCCCGTTCCGGCAGGTCATCAAGGATTACTTCCAGATTTGCGCCAGCTATTTCGACGCGGTCAAACGCCTGCCCCCCAGCCAGATAGAGGCGATCGACATGGGCCGGCGCGGCATCCACGACGAGGGTTCGCGCGTGTTGCTGGAACGTCTTGAAGGCAAGGTGAACACCGACAAGGCCACGGCGCGCCGTCTGTTCACGCTGATCTGCGTTCTGCATTTCAAGGGCTAGGGCGTGGCGGACAATCCGACATCGGTGCTGTTTGCCTGTGACCACAATGCGGTGCGCTCGCCCCTGGCCGAGGGGATCATGAAGAAATTCTACGGCACGCGGATTTTCGTGCAGTCGGTCGGGGTGAAACATGATCTGGAGGTGGACGGTTTTGCCGTGGCGGTGGCGGCGGAAATCGGGGTGGCACTGGAAAAACACCGCGTGCGGTCCTTTGACGAGATGGAGGAATGGGGCGACGACATCGACGGCTATGATCTGGTGATTGCGCTGTCGCCTGCCTCGCAACGGCGCGCGCTGGAATACACCCGCTATCACGCGCTGGAGGTCGAATACTGGCCGATCTTCGATCCCACCGGTCTGGGGGAAACCCGCGAGGCCAAGCTGGCCGCCTATCGCCAGACCCGCGACCAGATCGTGGCGCGCATCATTGACCGCTTCGGCCCGCAGGAAGAAACCCCTTGACCCTGACGTGACGTGATAGCCTATGACCCGAGTCGCGAAAGGGTTGGCGATGAAAGACTATACTGTAAATCAGGTGGCAAAACTGGCGGGCGTATCCGTGCGCACGCTGCACCATTATCACGACATAGGGCTTTTGACGCCGGCCTGCATTGGCGAAAACGGGTACCGCTATTATGGCGAGGCCGAATTGCTGCGTCTGCAACAAATCCTGTTCTACCGCGAGTTCGGCCTGTCCTTGAGCGAGGTATCGGCGCTGCTAGACGCCAGCGATTTTGACCGGATGGCCGCGCTGCGGGCGCACAGGTCGCGCCTGAGGGAAGAGGTAAACCGCTATCGCCTGTTGCTCCGCACGATTGATCGCACAATCGCGGATATAAAAGGAGACGGAAAAATGAATGTCGAAAAATTGTACGAGGGCTTTTCTGCCACAAAGCAGGATGCTTATGTCGAGGATCTGGTCACCACGCTGGGCGAAGATGCGCGCGACCAGATCGTGCAGGGCCGTTCCCGTTACGAACGGCGCAGCGGGGCCGCTAAAAAGGCGGCGATGCAGGCGCTGGCCGATATCGAGGGCGCATTGGTGGCGCGGATGCAGGCGGGGGTGGCCCCCGGGGATCCGGCGCTGGATGTGCTGCTGGAGCGGCACCAAACATGGATCGGCGATATGTGGGGCAAAGCGTGCGATGCATCGGCCTATGCGGGCATGGCGGATATCTATGCGGCCCACCCGGATTTTCGCGCGCGGTATGAAAGCCTCGGCACGGGATTTACCGATTATCTGTGCGCGGCAATGCGGGCCTATAGTGCGCGGATCGCGTGAAAAGCGGCAGGAGCGGCCGAAAATCCGCTCCTGCATCGACTTTCCCCACTTTACCCTTGAATTTTGCGGCTTTTGCGCGCATCTATGCGGCGCAAGGGGATGAACCCCCGTTTTGGAAACAACAAGATCGGAGATCACATGGCCAAGGAAGAGCTTCTCGAATTCCCGGGTGTCGTGACCGAGCTTCTGCCGAACGCGACGTTTCGGGTAGAGCTTGAGAACGGCCATACGATTATTGCCCACACCGCCGGCAAAATGCGCAAGAACCGCATTCGCGTGCTGGCAGGGGACAAGGTTCAGGTCGAAATGACCCCTTACGACCTGTCCAAAGGGCGCATCAACTACCGTTATAAATAAATTGCGGCTGATATTGGCTTCGGCCAGTCCGCGCCGGCGCGAGCTGCTGGCGCAGATCGGTGTGGTGCCGGATGATATCCGCGCCGCCGATATTGACGAAACCCCGTTGAAAGCCGAATTGCCGCGCCCCTATGCGGGCCGTCTGGCGCTGGAAAAGGCGCGTGCGGTTGCGGCTGCGCCCGATGATCTGGTGCTGGCGGCGGATACGGTTGTGGCCGTGGGGCGGCGCATTCTGGGCAAGCCGCAGGATGCCGGACAGGCGGCGCAATATCTGTCCCTGTTGTCGGGGCGCCGCCACCGGGTGATTACCGGTGTGGCGCTGGCGCAAGGCGGGCGGATCTGGACGCGGCAGGTGGAAACCGCGGTGAAATTCAAACGTTTGTCGGATACG
>JALWQC010000435.1:0-583 GCA_027080755.1 Paracoccaceae bacterium | reverse complement strand
CTGGCGGGATACCTGCGCTCTGGCGAGTGGCAGGGCAAGGCGGGGGGCTATGCGATCCAGGGGATTGCGGCGGCGTTTATCCCGTGGATCAACGGCTCTTATACCAATGTGGTCGGGCTGCCTTTGCCCGAGGTGGCGAATATGCTGAACGGCGCGGGCTATGCGCTGGATTTCGGAGGGGAAACATGAAGGGCTCCGTTGCCATTCTGGACGAGGGGCGCGCCATGGCGGCGCTGGTTGTTGACGGGCGTTTGCAGGATCTGCTGATCGACCCGCCCGCGGACAACCCCGTTCCGCGCCCCGAGGCGATCTATCGCGGCATTCTGGACCGTCCGCTGAAGGGGATGCACGGCGCGATCCTGCGTCTGCCCGACGGGCAAAGCGCCTTTTTGAAGGACGCCAAGGGGCTGTCACCCGGCACACCCCTTCTGGTGCAGATAAGCACATATGCCGACGAGGGCAAAGCCGCCCCCGCCGTGCGCAAGCTGCTGTTCAAAAGCCGCTACGCCATTGTCACGCCGGCCAATCCGGGGATCAATATCGCCCGCTCCATCCGTGACGAGGAGGAACGCGACCGGCTGCT
>JALWQC010000434.1 GCA_027080755.1 Paracoccaceae bacterium | reverse complement strand
CTCCATCCGTTTGGTCTGGATCAGGGTCAGGGCCTCGAACATCTCGTCCATGGTGCCGAAGCCCCCCGGAAAGACAGCGATAGCCCGCGCGCGCATCAGGAAGTGCATCTTGCGGATGGCGAAATAATGGAAGTTGAAGCACAGGTCCGGCGTGGCATAGCGGTTGGGCGACTGTTCATGGGGCAGCACGATATTGAGGCTGATCGATTCCCCCCCCTCGTCGGCCGCGCCGCGGTTTCCGGCCTCCATCACGCCGGGGCCGCCGCCGGTGCAGACGACAAATTCCCGATCGCCGTTGGCCATGCTGGCACGGGTGCAGAGGCGGGCGAATTTGCGGGCCTCGTCGTAGTATTTCGACAGATCGGCAAGGGTCTGCGTGCGGGCGGTTTCCTTGTGCGCGGGGTCGGGGATGCGCGCGCCGCCGAACAGAACCACGGTGCTTTTGATTTCCTTGCGCGCCAGCGCCAGCTCCGGCTTCATCAATTCCAGTTGCAGGCGCACGGGGCGCAATTCGTCGCTGGTCAGAAAATCCGGATCGGCAAAGGCCAGCCGGTAGGTGGGGGAACGCGTTTGCGGCGTATCGGGGATTTCCTGTGCGGTTTCAATATCTTTGCGGGCATCGGGAAAGCGGTGTTGCTTGCGGCCGGTATCATTCATCTGAATATTCCTTGCTATGGTGGCGCAGGTGCCACATTGCGCATTATCTAAAACCGAATTATAGGCAAGGGCCAGACAAGACCAGTCACAAATCGGGGAAAATCATGCCAAACACGCAACTGGAAACCGCAATAGAGGCCGCATGGGACGTGCGCGACACCATCAGCCCCGCCACACAGGGCGAGGTCCGCGAGGCCGTCAACGAGACATTGAACGCGCTGGACAGCGGAGAATTGCGCGTGGCCGAGCCGCGCGAAAACGGCGAATGGCATGTGAACCAGTGGGCGAAAAAGGCGGTTCTGCTGTCTTTCCGTCTGAACGACATGGAAATGATAGAGGGCAGCGTTGGCGGCGGCAGCTGGTGGGACAAGGTGCCGAGCAAATGGCAGGACTGGGACGAAAACCGCTGGCGCGCCGCCGGTTTCCGCGCCGTGCCCGGATCTATCGTGCGCCGCTCGGCCTATATCGCGCCGGGGGTGGTGCTGATGCCGTCCTTTGTCAACATCGGTGCCTATGTGGACGAAGGGTCGATGGTGGACGGCTGGGCTACGGTCGGTTCCTGCGCACAGATCGGCAAGAATGTGCATCTGTCCGGCGGTGTCGGCATCGGCGGCGTGCTGGAGCCCATGCAGGCCGGCCCGACGATCATCGAGGACAACTGTTTCATCGGCGCCCGTTCCGAAGTGGTAGAGGGCTGCATCGTGCGCGAAGGCTCGGTTCTGGGGATGGGGGTGTTTATCGGCAAATCCACCAAGATCGTCGATCGTGCCACCGGCGAGGTTTTCTACGGCGAGGTGCCGCCCTATTCCGTGGTTGTGGCCGGCTCCATGCCGTCCAAGGGCGGGGTCAATCTGTATGCCGCGATCATCGTGAAGCGGGTGGATGAAAAGACGCGCTCCAAAACCTCTATCAACGATCTGTTGCGCGACTGATGGGCGAGAAGATCAAGAAAAAGCGGCCCCAGCAGGTCTATACCCTGCTGGTAGAGGTCGGTCGTTCGCCCAATGACGGGCTGCCCAAGGGCAGTTCCGGCGCGGCGTTGATGTGTTATGCGACCGGCGTAGACGAGGCCGAGGCCGTGCGTGAAACCGTGGCCGTGCTGAAACATGCGGATATGGCGCCGCTGGATGTGTCCGGCTATGGCACGCTGGAGGAACGCCTGGCCGAGGGGCATGACATCAGCGAAGAGGAACGCGACCTGATGCAGCAGGCGCTGGACCAGAATGCGGTTATCGTGGCGCAGATGACTCCTTTTTTCGACAAGGCCTGATTTTCGCCTTTGGGTATGACCCATATCAATGATATACAGCGTTTGCGTGCTAAAACATTGCCAATTCAAAACGATAACGGAGTATCGCTATGTACAAGAATATTCTGGTTCCCATCGACATGGGCCATGAAGAAATCAGTATGCGCATGATCGCCAAGGCCAAAAGCCTGCTGGACGAGGGCGGGAAAATCACCCTGCTGCACGTCATGGACGAGGTTCCCAGCTATGCGCGCACCTATATGACCCCCGAAGCCATCGAGGAAAACCTGCGCCAGGTGCGCGGTGAACTGGAAGCGCTGGCCAAGATCAACGGCGGTAATATCGCCACAGAGGTCAAGTCCGGCCGCCCCAGTCCGGTTATTCTGGACGAGGCTGCGGAAATCGGTGCCGATCTGATTATCATGGCGTCGCATCGTCCGGATCTGACCAACTTCCTGCTGGGCTCTACTGCGCAGCGTGTTGTGCGCCATGCGAAATGCTCGGTTCTGATTGACCGTTAGTTTTCCTTGATAGTTTGTCGATAAAACGCAAGTATCGGCATATGGAAAAAGAAACGAAAAGCCGCAAAATTGTCTCCTCCCGTCATTTGGCGGAAGGGGATGGATGGGAATTGTCCGAGCTGGAATACGGCCTGATCGTGGCCTATAACGGCTTCAGCCGCTGGATGGGGCGCTGTATGGCGGCGGCGGGGGATGCCTCGCTGGGGCCGCTGGAAATTCTGGTCCTGCACAATCTGAACCACCGCGAGCGCGGCAAGCGCCTGTCCGACGTGTGTTTCATGCTGAACATCGAAGACGCCCACACCGTCAATTATGCCATCAAGAAACTGGTCAGGGCCGGTCTGGTCGAAGGGCGGAAATCGGGCAAGGAAATGCTGTATGCCCCGTCCAAAACCGGCCGCGATCTGGTGGAAAAATACCGCGATACCCGCACGCAATGCCTGATTGACGGGCTGAACATGGATGGCGAGGAAATGCGCGAGGTCGCCGCCACCCTGCGCCGCCTGTCGGGGATCTACGATCAGGCAGCGCGGGCCGCGACCTCGCTTTAGGGCGTAGACCCATAAACCCCACGCCG
>JALWQC010000433.1 GCA_027080755.1 Paracoccaceae bacterium | reverse complement strand
GGAAAACGTGGCCGAGGTGTTCACCGTCAACAAAACCAAGGCCGAGCTGGCCGCCCGTGCGCAATCCATGGCCGCCCTTGGCCAGTTCGGGGCCGAGTTCGCCCAACCCCGCGCCGGATGGTTTGACAGGTTTATCAACGGGTTGAACCGCCTGCCGCGCCCGATTATGTCGCTGGGGACGGTGGGGCTGTTTGTCTTTGCCATGGTTGATCCGGTCGCTTTTTCGGGCCGGATGCAGGGGCTGGCCTACGTCCCCGAGCCGCTCTGGTGGTTGCTGGGGGCGATCGTGTCGTTCTATTTCGGCGCGCGGGAATTGCACTATGCCCGCGCCGGCGCCGGCGCCCGGACGGGGCCGGTTCTGCCGCTGAAAACGCAGCCCGGGGGGGGAATCAAAGGCGAAATCGGGGCGGATGACAACCCCGCCTTGCAGGAATGGCGCCGCGCGCAGGGGGCGGCAAAATGACTGTTCACGTTTTTGCAATTTGAATCCGCTTTCGTTGCCCTCTATGCTGGCGGCTGGAAAACAAAGGATTCGAAACATGATCGCAGAACTCGGGCATTATGCCCTGATCCTCGCCCTTTTTGTCGCGCTGTTTCAGGCCGTTGTGCCAATGATCGGCGCGCAGAAAGGCTGGACCGACTGGATGCGTTTCGCCACATTTGCCGCGCAGGTGCAGGTGGTGCTGGTGGTGCTGGCTTTCGCGGCGCTGACCTATTCCTTTGTCATCTCGGATTTTTCCGTGCGGCTGGTGGCGGCGAATTCCAATTCGCTCAAACCGATGCTGTACAAGGTCGCCGGTGTCTGGGGCAATCACGAGGGCTCCATGCTGTTGTGGGTGCTGATCCTGGCGCTGTTCGGGGCGACAGTGGCAACCTTCGGGCGAAGCTTGCCGCCCAGCCTGAAAGCGCGGGTTCTGTCGGTGCAGGCGATGATCGGCACGGCGTTCTACGGCTTTATCGTGTTTACCTCCAACCCCTTCCTGCGGCTGGGAAATCCGCCGCTGGACGGCAACGGGATGAACCCCTTGTTGCAGGATCCCGGGCTGGCCTTCCACCCGCCGTTTCTGTATCTGGGCTACGTCGGGTTGTCGGTGGCCTTCAGTTTCGCCGTCGCCGCCCTGATAGAGGGCAAGGTAGACGCCGCCTGGGCACGCTGGGTGCGGCCCTGGACGCTGGCGGCGTGGATTTTCCTGACCATCGGCATCGGTCTGGGCAGCTGGTGGGCCTATTACGAGCTGGGTTGGGGCGGCTGGTGGTTCTGGGATCCGGTGGAAAACGCCAGTTTCATGCCCTGGCTGGTCGCGGCGGCGCTGCTGCATTCCTCTATCGTGGTGGAAAAGCGCAACGCCTTGAAAAGCTGGACTATTCTGCTGTCCATTCTGGCCTTTTCCTTTAGCCTGATCGGCACGTTTATCGTGCGATCGGGGGTTATTACATCCGTGCATTCCTTTGCCTCGGATCCCACGCGCGGGGTGTTTATCCTGATGATTCTGGGGATAGCTATCGGGGGCTCGCTGACCTTGTTCAGCATCCGCGCCAATTCCCTGCGCACCAATGCGGTGTTCGGGGTTGTCAGCCGGGAAAGCGCGCTGGTTCTGAACAACCTGTTGCTGGCAGTGGCCGCGTCGGTGGTGTTTGTCGGCACGATCTGGCCGCTGGTGGCGGAGTTTGTGACGGGGGCGAAGGTCTCCGTCGGGGCGCCGTTCTTCAATATGGCCTTCACGCCGTTTATGGTGTTGCTGGCGATGCTGCTGCCGATCGGGGCGATGCTGCCGTGGAAGCGGGGCAATCTGCGCCGCACCATGCGCCCGCTCTGGGGTGTTCTGGCCCTGTCGGTTGCCATGGGCGCATTGGTCTGGAGCCTGCAGACCGGCGGGCGGATGCTGGCGCCGATCGGGCTGACGCTGGCCTTGTGGATCGTGCTGGGTGCACTGGCCGATATCGCGCAGCGGGTGAAGCTGGGCAAGGCTCCGGGGGCCGAGACCCTGCGCCGTTTGCGCAATCTGCCGCGGGCGGAATGGGGCAAGACGGTGGCGCATATCGGCCTTGGCTTCATGATTTTCGCCATCTCTGCCATCACCGCCTGGGAACAGGAGGATATCACCACCCTGAATCTTGGCGAGAGCCTGGACCTCGGCGGGTATCAGGTGCGCTTTGACGCTGTGAACGCCCATCAGGGGCCGAACTATGTGGCGCAGATCGGGACGTTCAGCGTGCTTAAGGACGGCAAGGAACTGGCGGTTCTGCATCCCGAAAAACGGGTCTATCCGGTGCAAAGCATGCCCACGACCGAGGCCGCGATCAACCAGGGCCTGACGCGCGACATTTATGTGGTGCTGGGGGACAAGCAGGATGACGGCAGCTGGGCGGTGCGGGCCTATGTCAAGCCTTTCGCCAACTGGATCTGGATCGGGGTGCTGACGCTTGCATTCGGCGGGATTCTGAGTTTGACAGACAGGCGTTACCGTGTCGCGACCTCGGCGCGCAAAACCCCTTCCAATGCTGTTCCGGCGGAGTAGAGCGATGTTGAAAAAACTGTTGTTGCTGGTTGTTCTGGCCTCTTTTGCCCTGCCGGTGTTTGCGGTGGAGCCCAGCGAAATGCTGGACGATCCGGTGTTGGAGGCCCGGGCGCGCGAGGTCTCCAAGGGGCTGCGGTGTCTGGTGTGCCAGAACGAGAATATCGACGATTCCAACGCCAAGCTGGCCCATGATCTGCGCGTGCTGGTGCGCGACCGGATCGTCGCGGGCGACACCAACGAACAGGCCGAGGCCTATATCGTCGATCGGTATGGGGAGTTTGTGCTGCTCAAACCCCCGTTCAATTTCCGCAATGCCTTTTTGTGGTTCACCGGTCCGGTGCTGTTGCTGCTGGGGGGCTGGGCCGCGCTGGTCTTTATCCGCCGCCGCGCGCAGGCCGGCAAACCGGTCGAGGGGTTGAGCGAGGAAGAACAGCAACGTCTGGCGGCCCTGTTGAAAGAATAGGCCTGACGCCACGTTCGGGTTTGACTG
>JALWQC010000432.1 GCA_027080755.1 Paracoccaceae bacterium | reverse complement strand
TTACAGCACACACAGCCCTTGATAAATGTCGGGGTAGGTGGCAAGCAGAAAACTGCCGGCAGCGGTCAGCGCGTAGGGGACCATCTTTTTGACAATCGCCAGAATGATTTGCATCTTAAACTTTTCCATATTTCAACCTCCGATGGTTGTTAGGCGCATAATGGATATTATGTTAATTATTGTTGCGGGACCGGACAGGATATGACGATACAGCATATGACGATACAGCGGAAACCTGTTCTTGTATGCGGGCCGACAGCCTCGGGGAAATCGGCGCTCGGGGTGGCGCTGGCAAGGCGCTGTGGCGGCGTGATTATCAATGCGGATGCCTTGCAGGTCTATTCCAACTGGCGCGTTCTGACGGCGCGTCCCTCGGCTGATGATGAAAAACAGGTCCGGCACATGCTGTATGGGCATGTAAAGCCAGACAAAACCTATTCCGTCGGTGCCTGGCTGCGCGAGGTTTCCCGCATTCTGGAAACCGGTGTGCAGCCGATTATTCTGGGCGGAACCGGATTGTATTTCACGGCCTTGACCAAGGGCCTGACGGATATTCCTGCCACGGATCCGGCAATCAGGGTCGAAGGCGATGAATTAAGAAGCTCCGGTAACAACGTTGAATTTATACGGTATTTACAAGAATACGACCCGGAAACCCTGGCCCATACCGACCGGAACAACCCTATGCGCCTGCAACGCGCCTGGGAGGTGCATCGCAGCACCGGCCGCGGGTTGAAGGACTGGCAAAAGGACACGCCGCCGCCTTTGGTTCCACTTGAAGAAGCCACAGCTATCAATCTGGTTTCTAACGTTAATTGGCTGAATGAACGTATCGCACGCCGCTTTGACCAGATGCTGGAAAACGGCGCGCTGGCGGAATGCGAGCAGGCCCTTGCCGCCGGATGGGATCCCTCCCTGCCCTCGTCGCGGGCTTTGGGCGCGGCCGAGCTGATCCAATACCTGCAAGGGGAAATTTCGCTGGCCGAGGCCCGCGAACGCGCCACTATTCTGACCCGCCAGTTTGCCAAACGGCAGCGCACATGGTTCCGCAATAAAATGCAGGATTGGCAACAGATTAGCCTTGATAGCGAAACCGATATGGAAGCTCTGGCCGGGGAAATTCTGGACGGGATGTCCGGCTAATTTTCCCTAAATGTATGAAAACTATTGATAAGTTCGACGTATCTGCTAGATTCTTGTAAAAAAAGAACATCGAGGCAGACAATTGAATATTTCCAACGACCAGCATCGCGCGCCGCGTGATGACGGGCAGCAGGACGCTGTCCATTGCGAAAGCATCTCTGCAAGGGGCCTGAAATCCCCCTGGCAAATCGATGCACAAACCCACTATGACCAGCACCAGTTTTTCTGGATCACGCGCGGGGGCGGACGGGTGCGTATTGACGGCACGACGCACGGTTTCGGCCCCAATACGGCGCTTTTCATCCCGAATTTGACGGTGCACGGGTTCGAATTCACGCCCTCTACCGTCGGCTGGGTGGTTTCGGTCAGCGCGGATCTGGCGATCACCCTGCCCGAGGGGCCGTTGATGGCCGCCCTGCCCCAACCGACGCAGCAGGCCTATCTTACGGCGGAATTCACGGCGCTGAACGCGGAATATGTCGCCGAAAGCGACGACCGGACAGAGGCGCTGCTGCACCACGCCGGCCTTCTGGCGCTACGCTACCGGCGTATGAAAACCGACGGGCTGCGCCAGAGTTTTACCAAGGATACCGCGCGGCGCCGTTTGATGCGCAAGTTTATCGAGCGGCTCGAGGATCGCTTCAACACCGATGACACGGTGCGCGACTATGCCGGGGCGCTGAGCGTCACGACCACGCATCTGACACGGGTTTGCCGCGAAACCACCGGAAAACCGGCGACAAAGCTGATTCAGGACCGCACGATCATGGAGGCACAGCGCAGCCTTGCCCAGACACAGGAGCGGATATCCAAGATTTCCGAGGATCTCGGGTTTCACAATCCGGCCTATTTCAGCCGGGTTTTTGCCCAACAAACAGGCAAATCCCCGCGGGCATTCCGGAACGAGGCCAGAAAACACGCCTTAACCAACCCGCAGGCGCGTAAAACCCTTTAGGTGATTGAAAAAGAACGCGCGTTTTGCTAGGTGGCGGATACCTTTCCCCTGTTGCAAAGCGAGCGTTCAATGATCCTGCGTTATTCCCGCCCCGAAATGGTCGATATCTGGTCTGCCGCCACCAAATTCCGCATCTGGTATGAAATAGAGGCCTATGCCTGCGATGCCCAGGCCAAGCTGGGGGTGATCCCCGAGGACAGCGCCAAGGCGGTGTGGAAGGCCAAGGATGTGGAATTCGACGTGGCCCGCATCGATGAAATCGAGGCGGTGACCAAGCACGACGTGATTGCCTTTCTGACCCATCTGGCGGAAATCATCGGCAACGAGGAAGCGCGCTTTGTGCATCAGGGGATGACCTCCTCGGATGTGCTGGACACCTGTTTCAACGTGCAGCTGGTCAAGGCCTCGGATCTGTTGATCAAGGATGTGGAAACCCTGCTGGCAGCGCTGAAACGGCGCGCCTATGAACACAAGGACACGGTGCGCATCGGGCGTTCGCATGGCATCCACGCGGAGCCGACGACGATGGGCCTGACCTTTGCCCGTTTCTATGCGGAAATGGATCGCAACCTGTCCCGTCTGAAGGCCGCGCGGGCGGAAATTGCCACCGGCGCGATTTCCGGGGCCGTCGGCACCTTCGCCAATATCGACCCCTTTGTGGAAGAATACGTCTGCGAAAAACTGGGCCTGACCCCCGAGCCGATCAGCACGCAAGTCATCCCGCGCGACCGTCACGCCGCATTATTCGCCGCCCTCGGTGTGGTGGGATCCAGCATCGAAAACATCGCCATAGAGATCCGCCACATGCAACGCACAGAGGTTCTGGAAGCCGAGGAGTTTTTCTCCAAGGGGCAGAAGGGATCCTCGGCCATGCCGCACAAGCGCAATCCGGTGTTGACCGAAAACCTGACCGGTCTGGCGCGTCTGG
>JALWQC010000431.1:6716-11897 GCA_027080755.1 Paracoccaceae bacterium | reverse complement strand
GCATTACCTTTATCTACATCACCCACGACCAGGGCGAGGCGCTGACCATGTCCGACAATGTCGCCGTCATGCGCGCCGGGGTTATCGACCAGATCGGCAGCGGGCATGATGTCTATGACCGTCCGGCAACGCCGTTCGTGGCCTCTTTCGTGGGGGAAAACAATGTCTTCCGTGGCCGTATCGTCGATATCAAAGGGGACGAGGCCCTGATGCGCACCAACCGTTCCGGCGATTTGCTGGCCACGATCACACCGGCCGCCAAGGGCAAGCTGGACATCGGCGACGAGGCCATGATGTTCGTGCGCCCCGAGGCCCTGACCATCGGCGCCGGCGGCGAAAAAACCACCCTGTCCGCCAAGGTCATCAACGAGGAATTCGAAGGCAACACCTACAGCATTTTCCTTGAAGGCGACGGTGGAAAAGAAATCAAGATGTCCATGCCCAACCTCGGCACGGACCCCGATACCGCAAGCGGCTCGGAGCTGACCCTGTCTTACGAGGCCAAAAACGCCGTGGTTATGCCTGCGGGCGATCTGGCGTCGGAATAGGGGCGCGTCATGAAAAACCAGATGATATTTTCACAGTTCTTCAAGAACAACGGCAAGGTTATGGGCAGCATCCTGATGTTTCTGGTGCTGTTCTGGGTCGTCGTTCTGATCCTGTTGCCGCAGCTGTCCATGCTGGACTACTCCTTCCACTACAACCTGCCCCCGTCCGAGGTGGGCGGGCCGAAGGATGTCTACACGCTGGACAACTACAAATACCTGCTTTACGGCGCGGACGGGCATGAAGGCACCTATAACACGGTCGATCTGATGGTGTTCGTGCGCACGATCATTGCCGCGATGGCGGTGACCATTCTGGACCTGATCCTGTGTTACCCGCTGGCCTATTATCTGGGTCAGGCGCGCGGGCAGGGGCTGGCGCGTTTGCTGGTGGTTCTGCTGATTATCCCCTACTGGATCAACGAGATCCTGCGCGCCTTTGCCCTGCGCATCATCTTCGGGGACAGCGGCCTGATCAACGAGGTCATGATGTGGATGCACCTGATCAAGGAGCCGATCGATTTCATCCGCGCCGATGTCGCGCTTTATGCCGGTCTTGGCTATGCCTACATCCTGCTGATGCTGTTCCCGATGTATAACGTCATCGAAAGTCTGGACCGCAACCAGATAGAGGCCGCCCGCGACATGGGCGCCAGCTGGCCGCGGATCCACCGCCGCATCGTGATCCCCCATGCCAAGCCGGGGATATCCTCGGGGATGACCATGGTGTTCATGCTGTCCGCCGGCGCCCTGGCCGCCCCGCAGATTCTGGGCGGACCGAGCAGCCTGTGGTTTACCCAGCTGGTCTACCAGTGGTTCAACGACTCGCTCAACTGGCAGCAGGGCGCGGCCTATGCCATCGTTCTGATGATTTCGTCCATCATCATCGTGCTGACATTCATGAAGATTTTCAAAGTTAACATGGGGGATATCGGCAAATGAATTCCCGTATCGTTTCCCGCATTGCCCTTGGCACCTATCTGGTAATCTTCTTCGGCTACCTTCTGGGCCCGCTGGTGGTGATGAGCCTGACGGCCTTCAACTCTTCGTCCTTTCCGTCGGTGTCGCCCTGGGCCTGTTTCACCTTTGAATGGTTCGATGTGCTGTTTCACGACAAACACATCAAAACCGGCCTGAAATACAGCCTGATCATCGGGTTTGGCACGGTGGCGCTGTCGGTGTCGATGGGGCTTGCGGCCTCGCTGGTGCTGACACAGGTCTGGCCGAAGTTCCGCTCTACCTTCTATACCATCATCATCGCCCCGATCCTGATCCCGGGCGTGGTGCTGGGGATCTCGACGCTGGTTTTCTGGGACCGGCTGAGCATCTTCATGGGGCTTTCCGACGGCAGCATGCTGAAGGATCTGTTCCACAACGGGATTTTCCTGACCATTCTGGGGCAGTCCTCTTTTATCGCCTCCTACGCCATGCTGGTTTTCGTTGCCCGTTTGCAGCGCTTCGACCCCGGCCTGACCGAGGCGGCGCTGGATCTGGGGGCCACGCATACGCAGGCCTTCCGCAAGATCCTGCTGCCGTTCATGCGTCCGGCGATTGTCTCGGCTTCGGTGCTGGCGTTTCTGGCGTCGTTCGAAAACTATAACACCACGACCTTTACCATCGTCGAATACAAGACCCTGACGACGGTTCTGGCGCAAAAGGTGCGGCTGGGGATCAACCCCTCTATTTCTGCACTGGCGTTTATCATCGTGGCCCTGTCGGTTTTCGCCGCCCTTGGAAACGAGGCCTACCGCCGCAACAAGATGCGCAAGGAACAGGCCAGGGAAAAGGGCGAGGTTCCGGTTCGCAAGGGCATCGTGCCGGCCTTCCTGAAGGGCAATCCGGCTGCGATTATTTTTGTGCTGCTGGCCTTTGGCGCGATCACCATGATCTACACCGCCCAAAGCTATAACCCCGCGCAGTGCAAGGCCGAGGTTCTGGCTGCCAAGCAGGCCGAAACCGCCCGCCGGATCGAAGAACTGCGCGCCGCCCGTGCCGCCGCCGCCGCCGAAGCCGCCGCCAACGCCCCCGAGGCACAGGAACCGGCCGCAAACGACAGCGCGGACAACCCCAACCAGGGCGCCTTCGGCGGGGTATTTGCCCCGACCAACCTGAACGAAACCGCCCCTGCGGATGAGGGGGGCAGCGAATCCTCCAACCCCAACCAGGGCGCGTTTGGCGGGGTGTTTGCGCCGGATAACCTGAACGAAACCGCCCCGGCGGATGACGGGGGCAGCGAATCCTCCAATCCCAATCAGGGGGCTTTTGGCGGGGTGTTTGCCCCGACCAATCTTCAGGATGCCGCCGGCTCGGGGAATTGACACGACGGGGGCGGTTTGCGCCGCCCCCTTTATCTTGCAGGAAAACCGATGCTTCTGGCCCAGATCAGTGACACCCACATCGCCCCTTCGGGTCGGCGGACCTACGGGTTTGTGCCAATGGCCGAGAACCTGCAGAAATGCGTGGCTCATATCAACACCCGCCCGCTGCGCCCCGATCTGGTGGTCCTTAGCGGCGATGTGACCAATGATTTCAGCCGGAACGAGGCCCTGCGCGCCAAATCCATTCTGGACGGGCTGGACATGCCCTATGTGGTCATTCCGGGCAATCACGATGACAGGGATGTCCTTTACGATGTCTTTGCCGGTCCGGCCTGTCCGGGCAGGGTGGCGGGGTTTATCTGCTATACGCTGGACCTCGGGCCGCTGCGTCTGGTGGCGCTGGACAGCACCCGCAAGGGGGCCGCGGGGGGCGAGCTGTGCAAAACCCGCCGCGACTGGCTGGAAATGCAACTGGCCGGAAACGACAAGCCGGTGATCCTGGCGCTGCACCACCCGCCGCTGGCCTGCGGCGTGCCCGAAAGCGACGAGGACGGCTTCCTCGGGGCGGGCGAACTGGGCGAAATCGTGGCGCGCCATTCCAACATCGAACGCATCCTGTGCGGCCATATCCACCTGCATACACACGCGCGCTGGAACGGCACGGTTGTCACCACCGCGCCCAGTATGGGGATGCCGCTGGATCTGGATCTGACACAGGCGCGCCCGTCGCGGTTCCTGATCGATGCTCCGGCTTATCTGTTGCACCACTGGACGGGGGCGGGGAACCTGATCACCCATCATGTGCGGGTCGAAACACTGGACGGGCCTTATGAATTTGCCGACCGCGAGGAGGCGGAATAATGGAAAATACAGCCTTTGATGTGGTGATTATCGGCGCCGGAGTCGTCGGCTGCGCCATGGCCCGCCGCTTTACGCTGGCCGGCGCGCGGGTCTGCGTGCTGGAAAAGGCCGGCGATATTCTGGACGGGGCCAGCAAGGCCAACAGCGCCATCCTGCATACGGGGTTCGACGCGCCCGAAGCCTCGCTGGAGCTGGCCTGCATCCGCGCCGGCTACGACGAATACCGCGCCATCCACGCCGATATGGGCCTGCCGCTGGAAGAAACCGGCGCCTATGTCGTGGCCTGGAACGACGAACAGCGCGCACAACTGGACGGGATCCTGCAAAAGGCCCATGCCAACGGGGTTACGGATGCGGCGCTGGTCGATGCCGCCACCCTGCACAAGGCAGAGCCCCACCTCGCCCCGCATGCACAGGCCGCCATCCACATCCCGGGCGAAAGCCTGATCGACCCCTGGAGCGCCCCTTACGCCTATCTGCGCCAGTCGCTTGAAAACGGCGGCGAGCTGCGCGTCAACTGCGCGGTCACGGGCGGCGAATTTTCCGACGGGGCCTGGACATTGCAAACCGGCTGCGGGCAGATCCGCGCCACCACGGTGATCAACTGCGCCGGCCTCTACGGCGATCTGGTGGATCAGGCGGTGACAGGACAGGCGGATTTCACCATTACCCCGCGCAAGGGGCAGTTTGTGGTGTTCGACAAGGCGGCCTCGGATCTGGCGCAGGCGGTGATCCTGCCGGTCCCGACCGCGCGCACCAAGGGTATCGTGCTGTTCCGCACGGTGTTCGGCAACCTCGCCGTCGGCCCCACCGCCGAGGACCAGCAAAGCCGCACGGATGCCTCTACGGATCAGGACACGTTGCGCGCGCTGATTGCGGCGGGGGTGGAAATGCTGCCGGCGCTGGCCGATATGCCCGTCACCGCCACCTATGCCGGCCTGCGTCCGGCCTCGGAATTCAAGGACTACCAAATATCGCAGGACAGGGCGCCGAACTGGATTACCGTCGGGGCCATTCGTTCCACCGGTCTTAGCGGGGCGCTGGGGATCGCACAGCATGTGCTGGGCCTCTATCAGGACGCGGGACACCACCACACAGCGCTGGAAAATCCGGTGATCCCCGTGGCCACCCGCCTTGCCGAAAGATCCCCCCGCGACTGGCAGGAGCCGGACCACGGCGAGATCATCTGCCACTGCGAACTGGTCACACGGCGCGAAATAGAGGCGGCGCTGGAAGGCCCGCTCGCCGCGCGCTCGCTTGGCGGGCTGAAACGCCAGACACGGGCCACGATGGGGCGCTGTCAGGGGTTTTTCTGTTCCGCAAAGCTGGCAAAAATTACCGAAGGGCGGTTAACGCCGCCGCTCGGAGAGGGGGTGAAAAAATGACCGGTCCTTCCCTGCATTCCGGCCCCGATATCGACGTGGCCATTATCGGCGGCGGGCCGTCCGGCCTGGCGG
>JALWQC010000431.1:0-6706 GCA_027080755.1 Paracoccaceae bacterium | reverse complement strand
CGGCGGAATCCCGCGCCACTGCGGGCATCCGCCCTTTGGCTTCAGGGAATTCAAACGGGTGCTGACGGGGCCGAAATACGCCCGCAAACTGGTGAAAACCGCGCTGAGGGCGGGGGTGGAAATCCATACCTCGGTGTCCGTGGTGCAGATGCGGCCCGGCCCGTGTCTGGACATCACCACCCCTGAAGGTGTGGCACAGCTGACGCCGGCGCGGGTTGTCTATGCCACCGGTGTGCGGGAAAAACCCCGCTCGGCGCGGCTGGTGTCGGGGGTGCGCGCGGCGGGGATCGTGAACACCGGCGCGCTGCAATCGATGGTCTATCTGGAAAACCTGCGTCCGTTCACAAACCCTGTCATCGTCGGGACCGAGCTGGTCTCTTTTTCCGCCATCCAGACCTGCCGCCACGCCGGCATAAAACCCGCCGCGATGATTGAAGCCAACAACCGCACAACCGCGCGCTGGCCCACCGGCCTGTTCCCGCGCCTGACGGGGGTGCCCCTGTTTCTGGACACGCGGCTGGTGCGGATCAACGGTGAAAAGCGGGTTGAAAGCGTGACGGTGGAAAACCGCGGCACCCAACGGGATATCGCCTGCGACGGGGTGCTGCTTAGCGGGCAGTTCACACCGGAATCCAGCCTCGGGCGGCTGGGGCATCTGCAGATCGACCCGGGCACCGGCGGGCCGGTTGTCGATCAGGTCAACCGTTGTTCCGACCCGCGCTATTTCGCCACCGGCAACCTCCTGCGCCCCGTGGAAACCGCCGGTTGGAGCTGGGCCGAGGGCCGCGCCACCGGCGAAAGGGTTGCGCGCGACATCGCCGGAAAACTGCCGCCGGCCGAGCGCCAGATATCCGTCCTGACCCACGACCCGATGATCAAGCTGGTCATGCCCCAACGTCTGAGCCTGCCAACCCCGGGCCCGGGCATGGAGCAGTTGCAGATACGCTTCCGCAGTGCCGGCAAGGGGTTTTTGCAGCTGTATACAGACGGGGTGCTGGCCTGGGACAAACCGGTTTCCGCCCTGCCCGAACGGCGCATCCTGATCCCGCTGGCCGGCCTGATAGAGCCGCACACGAACATTGTGGAAATCCGTTTCGAGAAAAAATAGCAAGACAGGCGCAGGTTTAAGGGATTGGTAAGGTTTCCCCTCTAGATTTCCGGTATCTGAACAACCGGAGTATTATCGTGAAACTGTCCAAATTGACCGCCGCCCTTTGTCTGTCCCTTGCCGCCTCGCCGGCCCTCGCCTTTGACTGGGGCGGGTTTTATGCCGGTAGCATGGCCACAACCGATAGCGGGCAATATAACGATTTTGCGATGCTGTCCCCGGTCTGGACCGGCCCGCCGCATGCGCTTTCGGGGTCTACCTACGGGGGGTTCGTCGGCTTTCTGATTGATGGCGGGCTTTTCGATATGGGGCTGGAACTGGCCAGCGCGCCCTCCGGCATATTGACGACGGCGGGGGGGTCCACCTCCAGCGTTGCGCAGATCATGGACCTGAAGATCCGCACGGGGGTAGAGGTGGGTAATGCCCTGATCTATGGCGTGGCCGGTGTCTCGGGGGCCACGGCGCAGGTGTTCGGCAATCCGGCCAATGTCTATGGCACGGTCTATGGCACCGGTGTGGATTATATGCTGTCACCCGTTACCTTTGTCGGGATTGAATATCTGAACCGGTCCATGCTGGGGATTGTGACGGCGCCGGACGGGATCCAGGTGGATGTGCAGTCTGTTTCCGTGCGCGTGGGCTATATGTTCTGACAAAAACGCCCGCGAGAGTATCGCGGGCGCTTCCGATGTTTCGGGGTGGGGGGCTTATTCGCCAACCACCTTGATGCGGCCCTCGACCGTATTGTTGACGCCACCGTTCTTGACGATGTAGTCGATCACGTCGTTGGCCATCAGGTTGCCGTTGCCGGCATTGATCAGGACACGACCGCCACCCAGCATGCCGTAACCGTCCCCGCCACCCAGCGCGTAATCGTTGGTTGCGAATTTATAGGTGCGGTTCAGGTCCAGATCCTCGCCGTTGACCTTGATGGAAACCACGCGGGAGCCGGCAGGGGCGCTCGGGTCGTAAACCATTGTCATCCCGGATATCTGCGGGAAGCGGCCGGCGCCTTTTTCAACCTGGCTGACACCGTTTTCCATGGCGTCCAGAATCTGCTGGCCGGTGATTTCTGTCATCACCGTGGCATTGCCGAAGGGCAGTTCTGTCAGGATGTCCTTGCGCGTCAGCGAGGTGCCGGCGTCATAGGTGCGGTCGGCGCGGATGCCGCCACCGTTGGCCATGGCCACATCGGCCCCGGTTGCCGCGCGCATCGCATCGGCGACCAGATCGCCAAAGGCGGTTTCCTGGCTGCGCACCATGTTGCGGCGCGTATCCAGCGGCACATTGGTTACGCCGATGACAACGCCCAGTTCCTCGTCCAGGGATTTCTGGAAGGCGTCAACTTTTTCCTGCGTCTGCGGGTCCGGTTCTACCGTGGCGGTGTCGATGAAACGGAAGTTGGGCACCCAGCGCACCTTGCGCTTGCCGTCCTTTTCCGAAACCGTCACCGCAATATCGATCGGCGACAGGAAGCGCGCATCGATAGAGGTTTCCACATAGGCGGTTTTTCCGTCATAGGCGGTGGCATAGCTGTGGTCGTCGCCCGACATGATTACGTCAAAGGCATGGCTGCGCATCAGCTGGCGGTCGTTGCTCATATCCGTTTGCACCACGCCGACAACGATATCGGCACCGGCATCGCGTGCGGCCCGTGCGGCGGCGATCCCGCTGTCAACCGTCGGCCCGAATACCAGATCGCCCGAGCTGGTCACCTCGGGGGTGGTGTCCTGTGCCACGGGGACCAGTGCCACTTTCACCCCGTCGAATTCCATCATCTTCACGCCTTCCAGCCCGACAATCGCCGACCCGTCCGCATTGGTGATGTTGACCGCAGCCCAAGGGTAGTTGGAGGCGTTCATTTTATCGAGGAAGTTTTCCACCCCGAAGTCGAATTCATGGTTGCCCGGCACGGCCAGATCGAAGGGGACCAGATTGGTCAGGTCGATCATGTTCTGCCCCTTGTCCAGCCCCGACAGGATAGAGGGCGACAGCATATCCCCGTCCATCACATAGATGGTGTTGGGGTTGGCGGCGCGCTCGGCCTTGGCAACCGCGTTCAGACGGGCCATGCCGCCGCGGCCCTTGTGGGCGTCGAAATCATAGATATCCCCGACCCCGAGGATGGTGATCTTGACGGTTTCCTGCGCATAGGCCGTGGTGCTTAGCAGCGCGCTCAGAACCGTAGCCCCGAGGGTCACGGAAAATGTGCGGCGAGTTGGGGTAAACATAAGGGATGTCCTTCCTGTTTTGTTATTGGATCAAAGCCCGAAAAACGGGACCGCCGGATAGTGGCGACGCGCGCAGTCTGCGAGATTGGCGGCGCTGACTCAAGAAAAAAACGTAACGTCACGAAATTTCGCAGGGCGCATAAAAAATGCCCGCCGGTCAGGGCGGGCATTGTAGTGGCTTGGAAAACGGGGGCTTATTTTACAGCCTGGTCCGTAATCGCGTGGGTGTAGGCGCCCACCGGCTCTTTGGTGATAACCGGATCGGAACCGCCCGACAGCAGCGAATCAACGGTGCGCTGGTAGGCGGCCTCGTCGAGAACCCCGTTGGAGCCGTCGATCAACTTGGCCACTTCGCGCATCATGCGTTTCTGGTGCATTTCGGTCTGTGCGCCGGATGCGTCGTTGTCCAGAACGATCATGGCAGCCTCGTCCGGGTGTGCCTCGGCCCAGTTCCAGCCCTTCATGGAGGCGCGTACGAAGCGGACCATCTTGTCCACGAAAGCGGCGTCGTTCAGGTTGTCTTCCAGAACATACAGACCGTCTTCCAGCGTGGCGACGCCCTGGTCCTCGTATTTGAAGACAACCAGATCCTCGGGCTTCAGGCCGGCGTCGATGATCTGCCAGTATTCGTTGTAGGTCATGGTGGACACACAATCGGCCTGACCCTGCAGGATCGGATCGACGTTGAAGCCCTGCTTCAGAACCGTTACGCCATCGGGCCCGCCATCGGTGGGAATGCCCAGTTTCGACATCCAGCTAAGGAAGGGGTATTCGTTGCCGAAGAACCAGACGCCCAGCGTTTTACCGCGGAAATCGGCGGGGGTTTTGATGCCGCTGTCCTTGCGGCAGGTCAGCATCATGCCCGAGCGCTTGAACGGCTGGGCGATATTGACAACCGGCAGCCCCTTTTCGCGCGAGGCCAGCGCCGAGGGCATCCAGTCGATGACCACATCCGCACCGCCACCGGCGATAACCTGTGTCGGGGCAATGTCCGGGCCGCCCGGCTTGATGGTGACATTCAGGCCCTCGTCTGCATAAAAGCCCTTGTCCTGTGCCACATAGTAGCCGGCAAACTGTGCCTGCGTGACCCATTTCAGCTGCAGGGTAACATCATCGGCTGCTTGCGCCGCTGCGCCGCCAAGCATCATTGCGCCGGTGATTGCACCTGTTAACAATTTTTTCATCATACTCTCCTTGTTGAAAGCATCCTACCCGCGTTGCGAGGGATGCCAGAACGTGGCTGCTCTCTCAAGGAGCGATACCACACCGTAAAATGCCGACCCGGCGATTGCCGCGACTGCAATCTCGGCCCACACCATGTCCAGCGACAGACGTCCGACCTCGGTAGAGATCCGGAAGCCCATGCCGACCGTGGGAGAGCCGAAGAACTCCGCAACAATAGCGCCAATCAGCGCCAATGTCGTGGAAATTTTCAATCCGTTGAAAATAAAGGGCGCCGCTGCCGGCAACCGCAGTTTCAACAGCTTTTGCGGATAGCTGGCCGCATAGGTGTGCATCAGGTCGCGCTGCATGGCGTCCTGCGCCTGCAACCCCTGCACCGTGTTCACCAGCATCGGGAAATAGACCATGATCACCACGACCGCCGCCTTGGATTGCCAGCCGAAGCCGAACCACATCACCAGAATCGGTGCCATGCCGACGATGGGCAGCGCGGCGACGAAATTGCCCACCGGCAGCAACCCGCGTTGCAGGAAGGGCGAGCGGTCGATCAGGATCGCGGTCAGAAAGGCCGCGCCCGTGCCGATGAAAAAGCCCGACAGTGCCCCCTTGACGAAGGTCTGGTAGAAATCCGCCCAGAGCGTCGGGATATTATGCACAAAGGCATTGGCAATCATCGAGGGGGGCGGCAGCAGCACGGCCTTTACCTCCAGCCCGCGCACCAGCAGTTCCCAGACCACCAGCACGGAGATCCCGAAAATCGTCGGCACCAGCAGTTTGATAAACCGCGTCTGCTTGCGATGCGACAGCCAGACATTCAGCGACCAGGTGGCGATCCAGAACAGCAGCGCCCCCAAAAGATACATATTCATCGTGCCATCCCCATCTTTTTAAGGGTGAACTTTTCAATCCCGCCGATCAGCATCACCAGCGCCGCCGCAAGGGCCGCCGCCACCAGCAGGGCCGACCAGATCTGGATCGTCTGCCCGTAGTAGCTGCCCGCCAGCAGGCGCGCCCCGAGGCCGCGCACGGCGCCCGTCGGCAGCTCGGCCACAATGGCGCCGACCAGTGCGGCGGCCACCCCGACCTTGAGCGAGGGGAACAGATACGGCATAGAGGACGGCCAGCGCAGCGCCCAGAAGGTTTTCCACTTGCTGGCGTTCCATGTGCGCATCTGGTCCAGCTGCATTTGCGTGGGCGAGCGCAGCCCCTTCACCATGCCGACCACGACCGGGAAAAAGCTGAGATACATGGAAATGATCGCCTTGGGCAGCAGGCCGGACACCCCGATTGCATTCAGCACCACGATAATCATCGGCGCAATCGCCAGGATCGGGATGGTCTGGCTGGCAATCACCCAGGGCATCACCGACAGGTTCATCGCCTTGTTATGCACAATGCCGATGGCCAGCAAAATCCCCAGCACCGCGCCAAGCGCAAAGCCCAGCAGGGTAGAGGACAGCGTGATCCACGCATGATAGACCAGCGACCGTTTCGAGGTGATGGACTTCATCGCCGTGGTGTTCCAGATCTCGCGGATCACCTGATGGGGCGCGGGCAGCTTGGGCTTGTCCTGCGACCAGGTGTCGGCCACGCGCTCTATAAAGGTGACGGTGCCGCCGGTGCGGCTCAGCTTGTCGGTGGTCCAGGCGGAATTCAGCACAAAGGACATCGCATACCAGAACACGACGATCCCCAGAACCACGGTGATAACCGGCCCGTATTTATGCCACAGGTTTTTCATGCCGTCCCCCGTCGTTTGCCGGACAGACCCGATATATGATGTCTAGTCATTGTCATGCCCCGCGCGCAAACCTTCACGCACCCGGTGCGCGATTTCCATGAACTCCGGTGTTTCGCGGATATCGAGCGTGCGATCCCGCGGCAGGGGGCTTTCGATGACGTCTGTCACACGGCCCGGGCGTGGCGACATGACCACGATTTTGGAGGACAGGAAAACCGCCTCGGGGATGGAGTGGGTGACGAAACAGATGGTCTTGTTGGTCTCGTTCCACAATTCCAGAAGCTGCTCGTTCAGATGGTCGCGCACGATTTCGTCGAGCGCCCCGAAGGGTTCGTCCATCAACAGCAGATCCGCGTCAAAGGCCAGCGCCCGCGCAATAGAGGCCCGCTGCTGCATCCCCCCCGACAGTTGCCAGGGGAATTTCTTTTCGAACCCGTCCAGATG
>JALWQC010000430.1 GCA_027080755.1 Paracoccaceae bacterium | reverse complement strand
GTGACAGGCGATAATTCCCTCCGGCGTCTGCTTCAGCCGGACGCGGCGGCACACCTCTATGAACCACGGGTCGAGGTCGGCCGGATGCAGTTGCGCCCCTTCGGGCCAGGGCAATGTCCAGACCAGCGCTTTGCCCCCCGCCGTGCAGGGGTCGCTTTCATCGCCCCCGTTGCGGTCCGCCAGAAGCACACAAAGATCCCGCCGCCACCAGCTGGCAGGGTCCGCGCTGATGCCCCCCTCGCTTGCCGGCGCCAACCCCAGCAACACGCGACTGGACGAACCGCCATTCATGCGCGCGATCCCCTGGTTGCCGCTGCCGTTATAGCCCTCCATCGTTTGCAGGCTTATCAGCGCGAACAGCCAGTCCCCGGGAAGGGAGTTCTGCATGACTTGTTGCTTAAGGTCATGGTTGCGCGCTGTAATCAGCATATCGAGCGCATCCGGCGTCGCAACCGGAGTCCATTTTCGCCCACCGGGGTCGGGCGGCTGCATAAAGGCGGGCTTGCCGGGGTCATCGACAACCAGACACCAAGGTTCATCCTGTTCGAAACCGGGGGTCAATTGTCGTAAAAGGCTGCGCCAGACGGCCTCGTCCCGGGGGACTTCCGGGTTTGTTTCCTTGCTCAGGGCAAGAGCAGCGAGCTGTACGCAAAACATATGCCAGGCAGGCACCTGATGTGCTCGAAGGGCGGTGAAGTCCAGCCGCTCGCCGCGGGCCATTGCCGCAAAAACGGCCGGCAGGTTCAGCCTTTTCTCCGTGCCAACCGCAATCACGGGGGTGTCGAGAATATTCAGAAAAACACCTTGCACAGCCATGCCGCAAAACCAGTCTCGAAACAAAAGATATATCAACTATAGGATGTTTTTTCTGTATATCAATCTTTTATTAATCCACTTCGGTCATAAAAAAATGCTCCGCTTCCGATTTGCAAAACCAGCCGGTCACCATCATGCCCCGGCACGGCCTGCTCTTTTCCTGTAAGGTCGCGGGACCACTGCGGCGGCAGGGCAATGCGCGTTATATGCTGCCCAAAAGGGGATTGCGGGGCCTCTGCAATTTTCACAACGACCCCTTCGTCCCCGATACGGGTCTTGATCTTTTCGTCGTCGGGGTAACGCTCGGGAAACGGCTGTGTGCGGCGCAGGATGACACGGCCGGCCATTCCGGTTTCGGCCAGAGTTTTTCCCGTAACATTGCGGCGGAAATCCTGCCACTGCGGTCCGCGCGCCTGCACCAGGGTTTCCAGCGCGTCAGGGTGGGTTGCGGCTTCGACCAATGTGCGGTTCATGGCCGGCAGATGCCAAAGCGGATGCGCCGCGATCTGTTCAACGGTAGCAGCCAGCGCCGGCATATCCACATAGACGCCCGACAGGGATCCATTACCCGAAAATGCCCCCAGTCCGTTTTCGGCCCGCGTCAGCAGCGGTTCCAGCCCGTCCGGCGGGGACAGCACCACAACCTGCGCCTGCCCGAACCCTTCGGGGCGCGGGCGCTTGTGCCGGTGCAAACGGCCGATCCGCTGTAACAACACATCCATCGGGCAAAGGTCGCTTAGCAAATAATCGGCGTCAATATCCAGGGATTGTTCCAGCGTTTGCGTCCCTATCACAATCACCCCGCGGCCATCGCGCGGGGCATGTTTGCCAAGAACCCCCTCGACAGCACGATCCAGAAGCTGCCGGTCCTCTGCCGCGAAACGGCTATGATGCAGGGCGGGGCCGCCGGCAACCTCGAACACCAGCTCCGGGGCCTGCGCCACGGCCACGCGCCATGTTTCGACAGCCTGTGCGACAGTATTGCGGATGACCAGCACCCGCGCCCCGGCCCTGGCGGCCTTTATGGCGGCGTGCGCCGTGTATTCCGGCGACCAATCCTGTTGCAGTCGGACCGAAACCGCCTTGCCTTGCGTAGGCCCTTCGACAGCAAGCGGCCCCCGCCGGTCCGACAGCCAGACAGCCGGATACGGGGTGTTTTGCGCGGCCTCCAGATCGGGCAAATCCTGATCCAGCAAATCAGCCCGCGCCACCGCTCCGAGTGTTGCCGACATCAGCATTGCATGTCCGCCAAGCGCCAGATGTTCGCGCAAAAGGGTTTTCTGGATATAGTGCATATAGGCATCCGAGGCATGGACCTCGTCAATGACCAGCAAACTGCGGGACAGGGCGCTTGCCCGCATTTCGGCATGTTTGACCTGTAGCGCCGCAAGCATCGCCTGATCCACCGTCCCCACAGCCACCTCCGCCGCCAGATAGCGCGTGGCATGTTCCGCCGCCCAGCGCGAGGGATGCTCTGCCCCTGCATCGTCATCCCAGAGAACGCTCCAGTCCGGCAAGCGTCGCACCCCCTTGCCTTGCCCCGCTGCAATCAAGCCCGGAATGGCCAGAACAACCTCGGGCGGGGGGGAAAACATGGTCTGCAGGGCCGTATCTAGACGCGCGAAAATCTGGCTGGCGGCGGCGCGTGTCGGCAGGGCAAAATACAACCCTTCTACCTGTCCGGCTGCCCGTAACAACAAATACCGCCAGAAGGCCGCCTCGGTTTTCCCCGAGCCCGTCCCGGCCTCGAGGATCAGCAAGCGGTTTTCCACAGAAGCCTGCCCAACGGCCCGCTGTGTGTCCGAGGGCGATTTCCCCGGCAGAATGGCATCGAACCCCGTGCCCCTGATCCCTCGCGTCAAAGACCACAACCCGATTTCCTGCACCCTTTTGCGGGCCAGGGCCTGCGCCTGCTGCCAGTAATCCGGCTGGAAACGGGCAACAAACGGAAAGGCCCGCCGGTCCGAGCCGACCCAATCGGCCAAGGCCAGCAATCCGGCGAAAAAATGCTGGAACTGCGGTGTTTGCGGCAGCGGGGGCGCGGGGTCGAAAGCGGATGGAAACCAGTGTTTCAAGGCCTGCCCCATGCAGGTTTCCGCCGCGATCCAGTCGTATTGCGGGCTGCGGGCAAAGCCATCAGCCCCGCTGCGGGTCACTGCCGGCCGGCCATGATGGGAAAAAGCAATGCGGAACCACTCGGTCAGGGGGGATATCCCCCCCATCCATTCGGGCATCGCCGCAAGGAC
>JALWQC010000429.1 GCA_027080755.1 Paracoccaceae bacterium | reverse complement strand
GAATTGCGGCTGAGGGTCAGGTAGTCCAGCCCCACATTCACCAGAAAGCCCAGCCGTTCGCGGATTTCTTTCAGGATGGCGCGGGCGATCTCGTTTTTCTGGGGCGACAGGCTGTCGGGGACGGATGTGATCCAGTCCAGCGCCTCGTGAATGGACATATCCACCACCTGGCTGATGTGCAGACCGGCGATTTTCACGGCCAGAGCCTCGGGGCGCAGGCGGTAGCCCTCGCAGGTGCCACAGGGGCGGTTGTTGCGGTAACGGTCGAATTCCTCGCGGATCCAGTTGGAGTCCGTCTCGCGGTAGCGCCGTTCCATGTTGGGGATCACCCCCTCGAACGGGCGCGAGACCTCGTAAACCCGCCCGCCCTCGTCATAGCGGAAGGTGATTTCTTCCCCGTCCGAGCCATGCAGCATCACCCGTTTCACATTTTCCGGCAGGTCGCGCCACGGGGCGTCCTTGTTGAAGCCGTAGTGCCTGGCAATCGCCTCGATCGTCTGGCGGAAATAGGGGGATTTCCCCTTGGCCCAGGGGGCAAGCGCGCCTTGATACAGGCTGATATTTTCATCCGGCACCACAAGACGCTCGTCAAAGAACAGCTCCACCCCCAGCCCGTCGCACTCGGGGCAGGCGCCCATCGGGGCGTTAAAGGAAAACAGGCGCGGTTCTATTTCCGTGATGGTGAAACCGCTGACCGGACAGGCGAAATTTTCCGAAAACGTGATGCGCTCCGGCTCCCCCTCGCGCGGGGCGGTTTCAAGGATGGCAATGCCGTCGGCCAGATCCAGCGCCGTGCGCAAACTGTCGGCCAGACGGGTTTCCAGCCCCGCCTTTATCACGATCCGGTCCACCACCACGTCGATGGAATGGCGGAACTTCTTGTCCAGCGTTGGCGGGGATTCCAGCTCGTAAAATTCCCCATCCACCTTGACCCGCTGAAAGCCCTGCTTGCGCAGCTCGGCGAATTCCTTGCGGTATTCGCCCTTGCGGTCACGGATGATCGGGGCCAGCAGATAGGCGCGGGTGCCTTCCGCCATCCCCATGATCCGGTCCACCATCTCGGACACCTGCTGCGCCTCGATCGGCAGGCCGGTGGCGGGGGAATAGGGGGTGCCGACGCGGGCAAACAGCAGACGCAGATAATCGTAAATCTCGGTCACCGTGCCAACAGTCGAACGCGGGTTCTTCGAGGTGGTTTTCTGCTCGATCGAAATCGCCGGGGACAGGCCGGAAATATGGTCCATGTCCGGCTTTTGCATCATATCCAGAAACTGGCGCGCATAGGCCGAGAGCGATTCCACATACCGGCGCTGCCCCTCGGCATAGATCGTATCAAATGCCAGCGAGGATTTCCCCGAGCCGGACAGCCCCGTAATCACCGTCATCCTGTTACGCGGAATGTCCACGTCGATATTCTTGAGGTTATGCTCGCGCGCGCCGCGCACCTCTATGTTCTTAAGCTCCGCCATCTTCGCCCCTGACTGTTTCGCGCAACATATAAGTCCTTACGCCGGAAATGCGATGCCCAGCATGAGAACAAAACAGGATCATTGCAAGGCAAAAGCCACAATTTTCATAGATTCTTCCATTTTGCCCTCTGGACATATTCATTTTTTTGAATAATTTGCGCTTCAAGCATTGAAACCGGTAATCCCGCCGCTATATGCAAACCCGAACCAGACACCAACCCGAAGGTAAACACCATGAACTTTTTCAGCCGTGCGCAAGCCGACTCTCCGATTAAACGCATCTCGCCGCAGGATGCCGTCGCCAAGGCCAAAACCGACGACGTAACCATCATCGACGTTCGCGACGCGATGGAACTGGCCCAGACAGGCAAGGCCGTTGGCGCCATCCATATCCCGCTGTTCCTGCTGCAGTCGCAGGGCGATCCGCGCCATCCCGAATTCCACCCGGAACTGGATGTTGAAAAGCCGGTTATGGTTTACTGTGCCTCGGGCGCCCGTTCCGGCATGGCGGCCCAGATTCTGGCCGGCAACGGCTTTAAAGAGGTCTACAACATCGGCGGCCTTGGCCATTGGGTCAACGCCGGTGGCGAACGCGAAGTCCACAACGCCTGATTTACTGGCGGGGTTTTACGACCCCGCCATAATTTTTTCGACGTAGTCCTGTGTCTCGGGATACGGCGGCACCCCGCCGTATTTCGCCACCGCCCCCGGCCCCGCATTATAGGCCGCCAGCGCCAGCTCCCATGTTCCGAAACGCTCGAACTGGCGCCGCAGATAACGCGCCCCCCCGTCCAGATTGTCATAGGCATCCCAGGGATCCACGCCCAGTTCCGCGGCCGTTCCGGGCATCAGCTGCGCCAGACCGATCGCCCCGCGCGGGGACACGATCAGCGGATCCCAGTTCGATTCCGCCGTCACCAGATTGAAAAACAGCTGTTTGGGAATGTCATAGCGCTCCGCCATCCCGATCGCCATCTGGAACAGCGTGCCTTCACCGACCTCGGCCGGAATCGGGAAAGGGTTGGCCAGCACGCGGTGCCGCAGGGCCATCAGCTCGGCCGCCATGCTGCCCGGGGCGACTTTGCGGTTCTGGTATCTTTCGATAAAAACGTTGGTGCCCTGAAAATGCAGGTTGCTCAAATCGGCCTGTTGTGCCGCGGCCGGCGCTGCCAATAGCAACGCGGCGAAAATACCGGTGTGTTTCATGCTCGATCTCTTTTTTGCGCCCTTATAACAAGTTTACGCTTTATTATCCATATCTGTGGTGTAACCCCCCGAAACCCGTTAATCTCGGCCCGAAGAATCGCAATGGAGACAAAGAATGGCAGGCAGCGTTAACAAAGTTATCATCATCGGCAATCTGGGTCGCGACCCCGAGGTGCGCACATTCCAGAATGGCGGCAAGGTCTGCAATCTGCGGATCGCGACCTCCGAAACATGGCGCGACAAAGCCACCGGCGAGCGGCGCGAGCGCACCGAGTGGCATTCCGTTGCCATTTTCCAGGAAGGTCTGGTCCGCGTGGCCGAACAATACCTGCGCAAAGGCTCCACCGTCTATATCGAGGGCAAGCTGCAAACCCGCAAATGGCAGGACCAGTCCGGCAACGACCGCTATTCCACAGAGGTGGTTCTGCAGGGC
>JALWQC010000428.1 GCA_027080755.1 Paracoccaceae bacterium | reverse complement strand
CGAAAGCGTGCCGATGGATGCCCTGCGCGAGGGGGATCTGGTGGCGGTGGCTGCGGGTGAACGTATCCCCGTGGACGGCGTCGTGGTGGAAGGGTCGAGCGAGCTGGACCCCTCTATGCTGACCGGCGAAACCATGCCCGAGCCTGTCGCCCCCGGTGCCAATGCGATGGCGGGGATGCTGAACCTGACCGGCCCGCTGGTGCTGCGCGCCGAGGGGCTGGGCGAGGAAACCCTGCTGAAACAGATCACGCGGCTGGTAGAGGCGGCGGAAAGCTCCAGAAACAAATATACCTCGCTGGCGGAAAAGGCGGCCAATATCTATGCGCCGCTGGTCCATATTCTGGCCGCCAGCGCCTTTGTCTTCTGGGGGCTTTACAGCCACGACTGGCGGCTGGCGGTGAATATTGCGGCGGCGGTTCTGATTATCACCTGCCCCTGTGCGCTGGGGCTGGCGGTGCCGGCGGTGCTGACGGCGGCCAGCGGGCGGCTGTTCCGCAACGGGGTTTTGCTGAAAGAAGGCGTCGCGCTGGAACGTCTGGCCGAGGTGGACACCGTGGTTTTCGACAAGACCGGCACCCTGACCACCGGCACGCCGCATCTGCTGAACGGGGCCGATATTGCGCCGCAAGCACTGGCGGTTGCCGCGGCGCTGGCACAGGGCAGCGCGCACCCGCTGTCCAAGGCGGTGCTGGCCTATGCCGGAGAAAACGGGGTGGAACCGGCGCCGGTGACCGATATTTCCGAGGTGCCGGGCATGGGCTCGCGCGGGGTTCTGGACGGGCAAGAGGTGCGTCTGGGCCATGCCAAATGGTGTGACGCCCCCGTCGGGGAAACCCGCACGACCACCGCCTGGCTGCGCCTTGGCAAGGGGGCGCCGCTGGCGCTGACCTTTGACGACACCCTGCGGGCGGAGGCGGCGCAAACCGTGGCCGATCTGAAATCGCTGGGCCTGCAGGTGCAACTTCTGTCGGGCGATGTGGCGGCGCCGGTGCAATCCATGGCCGAAAAGCTGGGGATTGCGGAGTGGCGCGCAGGGGCGACGCCGGCGGACAAGGTGGACCATCTGCAGGCGTTGGCCGAAGCGGGGCGCAAGGTGTTGATGGTCGGGGACGGGCTGAACGATGCCGCCGCGCTGGCCAGTGCCTATGTTTCGATGTCGCCGGCCTCGGCCGTGGATGCCAGCCGCGTCAGCGCGGATCTGATTCTGGTGGGGAACGATCTGG
This sequence comes from Paracoccaceae bacterium, assembly GCA_027080755.1. Lineage (GTDB taxonomy): Bacteria > Pseudomonadota > Alphaproteobacteria > Rhodobacterales > Rhodobacteraceae > NORP23. Next base: position 1,887 of record JALWQC010000428.1, on the reverse strand, counting down.
CGCAGGTGGGACGTTCTGTGCGCTTGGCGCGGGTGTCCAAACGGCGTATCATACAGAACTTCACCATCGCGGCGGTCTATAATGCCATCGCGATTCCGGTGGCGCTGCTGGGCTTTGCCACACCGTTGATTGCGGCGCTGGCGATGTCGGGCAGCTCTATCACTGTTTCGCTGAACGCGATGAGGCTGGGGCGCAAGACATGAATATTCTGGTTATGCTGATACCGATTTCGGTGGTGCTGGGGGCCGTCGGGCTGGCGGCTTTCTACTGGTCACTGACCCACAGCCAGTATGACGATCTGGAGGGGGACGCGCAGCGCATCCTGTCGGACCGCTACGACGACACGCCGGACGCGGATTAAGGGCTTCGGGCACTGGACAGGGCAGGGGTTTGCCCCTATTGAACCGGTATGGTTGATCAAACTACTCGGATATTGCGCCCCCGCCTGAAATGGCCCGGCGCCTGGACAACGGGGGCGCTGCTGATTGCGGCGCTGGTGTTGCTGCCGCTGGTCAGCGTGGTCTGGATCGCGCTGCATCCGCAGGAAAACATCTGGGGGCATCTGGTGGCGACGACGCTGCCGCGCTATCTGAAAAACTCGATCGTTCTGATGCTGGGCACGGGGCTGCTGGCGGGGCTGATCGGCACGGGGGCGGCGTGGCTGGTGGTGATGACACGCTTTCCCGGGCGGCGGCTGCTGCAATGGGCCTTGCTGATGCCGCTGGCGCTGCCGGCCTATATCGGGGCCTATGCGCTGGTGGATTTGTTGGAATATGCGGGGCCGGTGCAGACGGCCTTGCGCGATATTTTCGGCTGGCAGAACGCGCGCGCCTACTGGTTCCCCGAGATCCGCTCCATGTGGGCGGCGATTTTCGTGCTGTCGCTGTCGATGTATCCTTACGTCTACCTGATAACCCGCGCCGCCTTTCGCGAGCAATCGGCCAATATGCTGGAGGTCGCGCGCGCCCTTGGCGTCGGTCCCTTCGGGATTTTCCGCCGCGTTGCCCTGCCTCTGGCGCGTCCGGCCATTGCCGCCGGCGTGGCGATCGTGATGATGGAGGCCCTGAACGACTTCGGCACGGTGGACTATTTCGCGGTGCAAACCCTGACGACCGGCATTTTCACCACCTGGCTGCAGGGGTATAACGCCGGCGGAGCAGCACAAATCGCGGTGGTCATGCTGGGGCTGGTGCTGTTTCTGGCCGTTGTCGAAAAGCTCAGCCGCCGTCGCCGCCGTTTCCACAATATTTCCGCCCGCCGCGTGCCGGTTAAACCGGTGCAGCTGCGCGGGGGCAGGGCGGTGCTGGCGGCGCTGGCCTGCACGCTGCCGGTGCTGTTCGGCTTTGTGCTGCCTTTCGGAGTCATCCTGTCCCATGCGCTGGACAACCCGGAATCCTGGGTCGATCAGGACCTGTGGCAGGCGATTTTCAACACGGTTATTCTGGCCGGATCGGCGGCGATCATTACCATCCTCGGGGCGCTGTTTCTGGTCTATGGCGCGCGCCAGACCAGGGGGCGGCTGCTGCGGATCCTGATTCCGGTTACCTCTATCGGCTATGCGGCGCCCGGCGCGGTGCTGGCCATCGGCATCCTGTTCCCGCTGGCGGCCTTTGACAACCGGCTGGCCGATCTGGTGGAGCGCATCAGCGGCATGGACATTGGGCTGCTGTTTACCGGCTCGGCCGCGGCGGTGGTGTTTGCCTATTCGGTGCGGTTTTTCGCCATCGGTCTGGGGGCGGTGGATTCGGCGCTGGGGCGGGGGACCCCGTCGATGGACATGGCCTCGCGCTCGCTCGGGCGCAGCATCGGGCAGACCCTGCGCGAGATCCACGTCCCGCTGATCCGCGGCTCGGTTCTGGTGGCGATGATGCTGATCTTCGTCGATGG
>JALWQC010000427.1 GCA_027080755.1 Paracoccaceae bacterium | reverse complement strand
GCGCGCGCATTTCCCTATGGAAGGGCAACGATTTTGCACGAGGCAGTTCCATGACCAAACCCCGTTCTTTTCAGGAAATCATCCTGCGCCTTCAGGCCTATTGGGCCGGGCACGGCTGCGCGATCCTGCAACCCTATGATATGGAGGTCGGGGCCGGCACCTTTCACCCCGCCACCACGCTGCGCTCCCTTGGTTCCAAACCCTGGGCCGCGGCCTATGTGCAGCCCTCGCGCCGCCCGACCGACGGGCGCTACGGGGAAAACCCGAACCGCTTGCAGCATTACTACCAGTATCAGGTGCTGATCAAACCCAGCCCGCCGGATCTGCAGGACCTCTACCTCGGCTCGCTGCAGGCGATCGGGATCGACATGGACCTGCACGACATCCGCTTTGTCGAAGACGACTGGGAATCCCCCACGCTCGGCGCCTGGGGCCTGGGATGGGAGGTCTGGTGCGACGGCATGGAGGTATCCCAGTTCACCTATTTCCAGCAGGTCGCCGGCATGGACTGCAAACCGGTCTCCGGCGAGCTGACCTACGGTCTGGAACGGCTGGCGATGTATGTTCTGGGCGTCGATCATGTCATGGACATGCCCTATAACGACCCCGATGCGCCGATCCCGCTGACCTATGGCGATGTGTTTTTGCAGAACGAACAGGAATACTCGCGCTGGAATTTCGACGTGGCCGACACCGACACCCTGCTGCGCCATTTCGAGGATGCCGAGGCCGAGGTCGCCCGCATTCTGGCCCAGCCCCACAAGGACCCGAAAACCGGCGCGATGATCCGCATGGCCCAGCCCGCCTATGACCAGGCGATCAAGGCCAGCCACCTGTTCAACCTGCTGGACGCGCGCGGCGTGATTTCCGTGACCGAGCGGCAGGCCTATATCGGGCGGGTGCGGGCGCTGACCAAAATGTGCGCCGACGCCTTTGTCGAAACCCCCGCAGCGGGGGCGGCGCTATGACTGTCGCGGCGTGCCGATGAAAAACCCGAACCTCACCAGAAGCAAGGTCCTGATTCTGGCCTTTGGCGTCTTTACCCTGCTGTTCGCCGCCGCGCTGTGGTATGCGCAGACGCGGGCCTATTACCATGACGTTACGGCCGATTCCGTGACCATCGGAGGCGTGGACTATGCGGTGACGGACTATCGCGGTATCGACGCGGATACCTCGCCCCTGAAAATGCGCGCCTGTTTCACGCTGGCGCAGGACGTGCCGGCCCCCGACACCCCCGAAGCACCGGACGCGCACCCGCTGGTGGCCCCGCCGCAGTTTGCCTGCTTCAACGCCGCCGACATCGACAGGGATCTGGAAAACGGCACCGCCCGTGCCATCCTTGCCGCGCGCAACGCGCCCTACGGCTTTGACCGTTATATCGCCCGCTATCCCGACGGGCGCGCCTATATGTGGCGCCAGATCAATGATTGCGGCGCGGCGGTTTTCGCCGGCGACCCGCTGCCCGAAACCTGCCCGCCCAAACCGGAGGCCGAGTAAATGCCCGATTTTCTGCTTGAAATCTTTTCCGAGGAAATCCCCGCCCGCATGCAAAAACGTGCCGGCGAGGACCTGAAAAAACGCATCACCGACGCGCTGGTGGATGCCGGCATCACCTATGAATCCGCCGCCGCCTTCACCACGCCGCGCCGCCTGACCCTGTCCGTCACCGGCCTGCTGGAAGAAAGCAAAGCCACGCGCGAGGAACGCAAAGGCCCGCGCGCCGACGCCCCCGAAAAGGCGATCGAGGGGTTCCTGCGCTCCACCGGTTTGACCCGCGAGCAGCTGGAAGTCCGCGAAACCAAAAAGGGCGACGTGCTGTTTGCGGTGATGGAAAAGCCCGGGCGCAAGGCCGCCGATGTCATTGCCGAAATCACCCCCGCCATCATCCGCGATTTTCCCTGGCCCAAATCCATGCGCTGGGGCAATGGCACCCTGCGCTGGGTGCGCCCGATCCATTCCGTGCTGTCGATCCTGACGCGCGAGGACGGGGCGCAGACTGTCCCCTTCGAGCTTGACGGCCTGCCCGTCGGCGACACGACCGAGGGGCACCGTTTCATGGGGCAGGGGCGCTTTGCCGTCACCGGATTCGAGGACTACGAAGCCGGACTGAAGGCCAACCATGTGATCCTGGATCCGGCCGTGCGCGCCGATACCATCTGGCACGACGCCACCACCGCCGCCTTCGCGCAAGGCATGGAAGTGGTTGCGGACAAGGGCCTGCTGGCGGAACTGTCCGGCCTGGTCGAATGGCCCGTGGTGCTGATGGGCGACATTGCCGAGGATTTTCTGGACCTGCCGCCGGAGGTTCTGCAAACCTCTATGAAGGAGCACCAGAAATTCTTCTCGGTCCGCAATCCCAAAACCGACCGCATCGAAAAATTCGTCACCGTCGCCAACCGCGAGACCGCGGACCACGGCGCGACCATCCTTGCAGGCAACCAGAAGGTGCTGTTCGCGCGCCTGTCGGACGCCAAATTCTTCTGGGAAAACGACCTGCGCACACCGCTGGCCGACATGGCCGCGAAACTGTCCAGCGTCACCTTCCACAACAAACTGGGCACGCAGGCCGAACGGGTCGATCGCATTGCCGCACTGGCCCGCGAGATCGCGCCAATGGTCGGGGCCGATGCGGACCGTGCCGAGCAGGCCGCGAAGATCTGCAAGGCCGACCTGTCCAGCGAAATGGTTTATGAATTCCCCGAACTTCAGGGGCTGATGGGCCGCTACTACGCACAGGCCGCCGGCCTGCCGCAAGACGTCGCCAACGCCTGCGAAATGCACTACAAACCGCTCGGCCCGTCCGACGAGGTTCCGGCCGAACCCGTCTCCGTCGCCGTGGCCCTGGCCGACAAGATCGACACGCTGACCGGCTTCTGGGCGATTGACGAAAAGCCGACGGGATCGAAAGATCCGTTCGCGCTGCGCCGTGCGGCACTGGGCGTGATCCGGCTGGTGCTGGAAAACGGGGTGCGGCTGTCCTTGCTGGATGTGTTTGCCAAGGGCTATGCGGGGGCCGACGCGCAGAACCTGCTGGCCTTCTTCCACGACCGCCTGAAAGTCTACCTCAAGGATCAGGGCATCACCCATGACGTCATCGACGCCTGCCTTGCCA
>JALWQC010000426.1 GCA_027080755.1 Paracoccaceae bacterium | reverse complement strand
GCGCACAGGCGCGCAGCATCGGGGCGGCGATATCGGCCAACTGGAACAAATCCATTGTTCTGGGCAAGGAAAACTACGAGGATCTGGTGGTCAAAATTTCCGTAAGTGTCGGATCTGACGGGAAAATTCTGGGCGGGGTGGAACCCGTGCAGCCCCCCAACCCCACAGGCGATTTCGCCGTGGCTTACGAGGCCGCGCGCCGCGCTGTCCTGAAGGCCGGCACCATTCCCCTGCCCCCCGGACAATACCCCGACGGCGTGACCCTGATCCTGAAATTCGACCCGGTCGAGGGCATCGGGTTGAACTAATTGGCACAGATGGACAAATGCGCTATAGATAAGAAAAAACGAGGCATAAAATGGCAGTATTTTCGAAATTTACCGGCGTGATGGCCGGACTGGCGGCAGTGGTTATGCTGGCCGCCCCTGTTGCGGCGCAACAGCCGACGTTGGAGATTGACGTAACCGGCGGCGTGATAGAGCCGGTTCCCTTTGCCGCACCGGTGTTTGTGGCGGAAAACAGGGCTTCGGGGCCGGTGGCGGCGCAGATTACGCAGGTGGTAGCCTCGGATCTGGTCGGCACGGGGCTGTTTCGCGAGATCCCGCAGAAGGCCTATATCTCGGGGGTGTCCAATTTCAACGCCCCTGTCCAGTATGCAGACTGGAAGGCGATCAACGCGCAGGCCCTGATCGTGGGCGCGGTGAACGTCAACGGTGGCAAGCTGACGGTGAAATTCCGCCTGTTCGACGTCTTTGCGCAGGCCCCGATGGGGCAGGGTGTGCAGTTCAGCGGCACGCCGGAAAGCTGGCGGCGCATGGCGCACAAGGTGGCTGACCAGGTCTATTCCCGTCTGACGGGCGAGGGCGGGTATTTTGACTCACGGGTGGTTTTTGTGTCCGAAACGGGGCCGAAGAACGCGCGCAAGCGGCAGTTGGCCCTGATGGATTATGACGGCGCAAATGTGACCTATCTGACCGATGACAGCACGATCGTTCTGTCGCCGCGCTTCTCGCCGGACAACCAGCGGATTTTGTATACCAGCTATGAAACCGGCGAGCCGCGCATTTACATGATGGATCTGGCCAGCCGCCAGCGCCAGACGTTCCAGGGGCTGAAAGGCACCAGTTTCGCCCCGCGCTGGTCGCCCGACGGATCAAAGATCGTGCTGTCGCAGACGGCGGGCGGGAATACGGATATCTTCACGCTGGATGTGCGCACGGGGCAGGAAACCCGGCTGACCAGCGGTCCGGCCATCGACACGGCGCCCAGCTATTCGCCTGACGGAACGCAGATTGTGTTTGAATCGGATCGGGGGGGCTCGCAACAGGTGTATGTGATGCCGGCCAGCGGCGGGGATGCCAAGCGCATCAGCTTTGGCAAGGGGCGTTACGGCACGCCGGTCTGGTCCCCGCGCGGCGATCTGATTGCCTTCACCAAAATAGAGGGCGGGCGCTTTCATATCGGGGTGATGCGGGTTGACGGCTCGCAAGAACGTCTGCTCACGGCAAGTTTCCTTGACGAGGGGCCGACATGGTCGCCAAATGGCCGCGTTTTGATGTTTTTCCGGGAAAATTCCGGGTCCAACGGGGCGCCGCAGATTTATGCCGTGGATGTCACGGGGCGCAACCTGCGCAAGCTGGCCACGCCGTCCTTTGCATCCGACCCGGACTGGTCCGGCCTGTTGAAATAACGTTCCGTAGGAAAACGGTGCGAAATGTGATAAAAGGGGCAGATACCCCGCAAAAGAGGTGAAGAGCATGAAAAATCTTAAACGCGCGGCGCTGGTTGTGGCGCTTCTGACAACGGCGGCCTGTACGAATACCGGCGGCCTGTTCGGCAACGGGGATACCGCCACCGGACCGGGGGCAGGGGGCGTGATCGAGCAGAGCTCGCTCGCCTATTTCGAACAGACCATCGGGGATACCGTGTTGTTCGAGGTTGACCAAAGCAGCCTGACCCCGACCGCGATGGCCATTCTGGACGCGCAGGCCGAGTGGCTGAACGCCAACCTCGCCGTGACCATCACCATAGAAGGCCACGCCGACGAACAGGGCACACGCGATTACAACCTTGCACTCGGGGCGCGACGGGCGGCCTCTGTGCGGGATTATCTGGTGGGCAAGGGTGTTGCCGACAACCGGATCAGCGTGGTCAGCTATGGCAAGGAACGGCCGCTGGCGATTTGTTCCAACGAGTCTTGCTGGTCCAAAAACCGTCGTGCTGTGACTGTGGTCACGAGCGGTATGCCGGTCAGCTAACGATTAAATCCGAAGGGTTCCCGAAAAATGTCGAGACAGTTTCAAGCCGTCCTGCTGGCCGTTGTGCTAACCATGATCGCCCCCTTTGCTGTGGCGCAGGAACCGTCGCTGGAAGATATCCGCAAGGACATCGACCGGCTGGCGGTGCAGATGCAGGACCTCAAGACGCAGCTTCTGGCGACGGGCAATGCGGGGGTGGCCCCCGATGATGTCGGGTCGTTTCTGCAACGTCTGAACACGCTGGAAGCGGAGCTGAGCAAGGCGTTGGGCCGGGTGGAGACCCTTGAAAACCGGATACGCAAGATCACCGAGGATGCCGAAACGCGCATTGGTGATCTGGAATTCCGCCTGACCGAACTGGAAGGCGGCGACACCTCGGCCCTTGGCAAGGTTACGCCTTTGGGCGGGCCGCAGGCGGCACCCACGGATGCGCCGGAACTGGCGACGGACGAACAGCGCAGCTTCAACGCCGCGATGGCCCTGCTGGAGGCTGGCGACAATGCCGGGGCCGCGCAGGCTTTTGCCGATTTCATCACCACCTATCCCGGGGGACCGCTGACCTCCGAGGCGCAGTATCGCCGTGGTCTGGCGCTGGCCGCGGCCGGTGACTGGGGCGGGGCGGCGCGCAGTTTCCTCGACAGCTTCAGCGGCGCGCCCGACGGGCCGTTTGCGCCGCTGTCCCTGCTGGAACTGGCCAGCAGTCTGGGGCAGTTGGGGCAGACGGAACAGGCCTGCCTGACCTTCGATGAAATCGCCATCCGCTATCCGGAAAAAGGGGCGGAACTGGCCGACCGGATCGCCACCCGCAAGCAACAGGTTTCCTGCCCTTGATCACACTATCCGAGGCGGCGCTGGCAGGCCTGTCCGACGCC
>JALWQC010000425.1 GCA_027080755.1 Paracoccaceae bacterium | reverse complement strand
GCCAGATCGTGGTCAAACCGGCCGGCGGCAATGGCGGCGGGGGTGAAAAGCGGCTCTGCGTGGTCCACTTCATCGTCCGAGCGCAGCATCAGCCGGATAAACGGCACCGCCCCGCGCGCCCGGATCCAGCGGGCGGTTTTCTGCGGGAAACGGCGGTCGGAATACCAGTTGTTGGAAAAATACACCCAGGAAACCTTTTGCCCTGCGGCCTGTTCATAGGCATCGACATCGGCGGGGGTTATGTCGTCCTCCTGTCCGGTTTTTCCGCCGGGGTAGACCCCGTGCAGAAACGCCCCCTTGGGTGGCTCAAGCGACTGGGCAAGGCTCAGGACCGGCAGAAGGCAGGCCAGAAGAAGGACGGGCAGATATTTCATCGGAGGGCTCCGATAAGAATAGGGTCGGGCAGGTCGCCATCCAGCAGGGCCAGCACCGCGCCCTTGCCCCCGTGCGCGGCGATCCAGTCCCGCACGGCACAGGCGGCGCTATGATACAGGGCGCTGCGCTTTTGCCCCGCCTCGCGCCGCCAGTCCCGCGCGGAGTCCGGCAAGGGGGCCAGCGTATCGCAAGGGGGGCTATAGCGGGGGTCGGCGGATACAACGGCGGCCAGCCCTTCGTCAAACCAGGCAGGCAGCGGAAGCCACGGCCCGCGGCGTTTATGGACAAGGACGTGGGAAAATTCATGCGACAGGATCACCGGATTGATCCCCCCGGGGGCGACGCGGATAAAACGGGTGCCATAGGTTATTGCCTTGGCCCCGCGCCCGCCCAGCCGGCGGTTGCAGGCCTGTGTGGCACAAATCAGCAGAACGGGCTGTTCGGAGAAATCCCCGTAATAGGTCGCCACCCGCGCCCTGGCCTGTTCCACATCCCGCAGGATGGCGGCGCTGTCGGGCGCGCCCTTTTCCAGATAGATACGCGGCGCAACCCGTTCCAGCCCGAAACAGGCCGGACAGACATAGGCATAAACCGCCCGGGGCACTGCCGCCGCCCCGAGGGCCAGCATGCCCGCCAGCAGAAGAAGGATCAGGGGTTTGCGTCTCATCCCCGCAGTTTGCCCCGAAGGGGGGCGCGCTTCAAGCCTTTCCCTTTGGCGATTAAGGCGCTAGAGGAAGGCATGACAGATACAAACACACACCCCGCCCTGCGCCTGCTGCCCAAATCCAACGCCCAGCGTTTGCGTTTCGGCGCGCCGTGGGTCTATGCCGATCAGGTGGTTCTGGACCGTCGGACCCGCGCCATTCCCGCCGGCACTATTGTCGAGCTGCAGGATAAAGAGCGCAAACCCATCGCGCTGGCCGCCTTCAACGCCAAATCGAAAATCATCGCGCGGGTTCTGGATACGGATCTGGACGCACGCATTGACCGCGCGTGGTTCGAAACCCGCCTGCGTCGGGCGCTGGAATTGCGCGAGACCCTGTTTGACGCCCCCTATTACCGTCTTGTCCATGCCGAAGCCGACAGCCTGCCCGGCGTGATTATCGACCGTTTCGGGGACAGTGCCGTGATCCAGCCGAACGCCGCCTGGGCCGAGGAACGGCTGGACGAGCTGACCGAGGCGCTGGTCGCCGTCACCGGCATCAAAAACGTGCTGAAGAACGCCAACGGACGGGCGCGCACGCTGGAAGAGCTGAACGAGGAAACCGTGACCCTGCGCGGGGAAATCAATGGCCTGATTCCGGTGCCGATGAACGGTGCCACCTATATGGCGGACCTTCTGGGCGGGCAGAAAACCGGCCTGTTTTACGACCAGCGCCCCAACCACGCCTTTGCCGCGCGTCTTGGCAAGGGGCGCGATATGCTGGACGTGTTTTCCCATGTCGGCGGGTTTTCCCTGGCGGCGCTGGCGAACGGGGCGCGCTCGGGGCTGGCGGTTGACGGCTCGGCGGCGGCGCTGGAGCTGGCGCAGAAAGGCGCGGCGGAAACCGGCGTGGCGGAGCGCTTCGAAACCCGCAAGGGGGATGCCTTCGACACCATGATCGCCATGGGAAACGAGGATAAACGTTTCGGGCTGGTGGTCTGTGATCCGCCGGCCTTTGCGCCCTCGAAACCGGCGCTGGAGTCGGGGCTGCGGGCCTATGAACGGGTCGCGCGGCTGGGGGCGAAGCTGGTGGAGCCGGGGGGCTATCTGGTGCTGTGTTCCTGTTCCCACGCCGCCGATCTGGCCCGCTTCCGCGAGGTCTCGCTGCGCGGGATCGGCAAGGCGGGACGGCGCGCCCAGATCCTGCATACCGGTGCCGCCGGCGCGGACCACCCCACGCATCCCTATCTGGCGGAAACGTCCTATCTGAAGGCGCTTTTCCTGCGGCTCGACTGATGCGGGTGCTGCTGGATGCCTGCATCCTGTTCCCCACAGTGCTGCGCAAAATCCTGACCGGAACGGCGGCTGCGGGGGGCTTTGTGCCGCTCTGGTCCGGGAAAATTCTGGCGGAATGGCAGCATACCGCCGCCCGTTTCGGGCCCGAGGCCGAAAGCGTGGCGCGCGCCGAAATCGCCCTGCTGAACGCCCGCTGGCCGGCCGCGCAGGTGGATTTCGACCCCGCGATGATCGAAGGGCTGAGCCTGCCGGATCGCCACGACCGCCACGTGCTGGCGGCGGCGATTGCGGGGCGGGCCGATGTGCTGTTGTTCAAGGGGCGGCTGCGCTTTCACAACGGAGCGGTGGGCCAGCCGAGCGCCGCGCCGTTTCCCTCGGCGTTGGTTGTCTGGCGCGCGCCGGAACTGGCGCGGCGCATCGCCGAGGAGCTCGCGGAGCGGGTGTGGTACGTTCCAGGGATTTGAGGGGGTGGGGTACGGGAGCAGGCGCTGCGGCGCACCGCCGGCGCCGCGGACCCCGCCTCGCGCCTGCCGCTCCTCCCTTGCGGCCAGAGTCGGGCTGATCCGGCCGCGCGGGCGCGGCGTATTTCGTCGCTGCCCGGGTGTACCGTTTCCTCCGGTGCGGACCACAGGAGGGAAGGCGCGATGGCCAGGGCAACGACGACCCGTCGGGCGTGTCCGGCGGCGGTGGATGTGGAGACGATCTGGATCCTGCGCGCGCTCGCATACGCGCCCCCGCGCGAGAAGTCCTGGGCCGACGACTTCGAGGACTGCGGACCCTTCGGCCCCTCGGGCCATGCGGACCCCTCCCTCCTGGCCCGAAC
>JALWQC010000424.1 GCA_027080755.1 Paracoccaceae bacterium | reverse complement strand
GTCGCGTCCCAGAAATCCGGCCCCAGCCGGTGAAACCGCGGCCGCCGGTCCGGCGTAACCGCGACAAAACCGGACCAGACATGGCTGAACCGCACCGGTGCAAGGGCGGGAAAGGCGTGCTGTAGACGTCTGGCCAGCAGCTTCTGTATCCGCGCCGTCCCGTTGAACGGGTTGAACAGCGCACCGCCGGTCACAAGGGCATGGCGGGCGTCATAGCGGAAATACTGCAAATCGTTGCGCGTGTCCGACATCGCCGCCCGTCCGGGCAGGATGTCCTGCCGCAGCCGTTCCGGCACGGGCTCTGTCGCCAGCTGCCAGGCCCGCACCGGCACGACCGAGCGGCTGACCCCGGGCAGTAATTTCTGCGTGATTTCCGCGCCATACGCATTGGTGGCCATCACGACCGCCGCACAATCCACCTGCCCCGCCAGCCCCGAGACCCGCCAGCCATCCGCCGTTCGGTCCACATCCGTCACCGGTGTGCCTTCGAAAATCCGCACCCCGTTGCGCTCGGCCGCCGCCGCCAGCCCCCGCGCCAGCATCAACGGGTTGATATGCCCGCCCGTCGGGTTGAAAGAGCCGCCAAACCAGGCATCCGAGCCGATAATCCGCGCCGATTCCGCCCGATCCACCATATAACAGGGCGCCCCGCGCGCGGCCCATTGATCGTTGCGCCTTTGCGAAACCGTCAGATATTCCGGCGCATGGGCCGGCTGGAACCAACCGGTCTGCTCGGCCTCGCAGGCGATATTTTCCTGCCTTGCAAGGGTAAACAGGGCCTCGGCCGCGTCGCGAATCAGATGCACCAGCCGTTCGCCGGTTTCGCCATAGGCGCGCTCTATTTCCACGGGATCCATGCCGGCAATGCCCGGAATCACCTGCCCGTTGTTGCGCCCCGAGCCGCCAGCCCCCACCTGCGCCCCTTCCAGCACCACCACATCGCGCCCCGCCTGCGCCAGCCGCAGCGCGCAGACCAGTCCGGTAAACCCGCCCCCGATCACCACCACATCGGCCCGCACCTGCCCCTTCAGGGCCGGCGCGGGAACTCGGGGCGGGGAAACGTCTTCCCACAGGGTTTTCGGATCTTGCATCGTGGTTTCCTGTTTTGGCACGCGGTTTTCCCCTGAATCACCGTCAGGGTGGACATATCCGCACAAAGCGCCACTTTACGCTTCCCCCCGCCGGTTTGCATGCTATTTTCAGAAAAAACCGATAGTAGGGAGACGAAAATGCGCCGCAAAATTGCCGCCGGAAACTGGAAAATGAACGGGCTGAAGGCCTCGCTGGCCGAGGTAGAGGCCCTGAAACCCGTCTGCACGGGGGAATGCGACGTGATTCTGTGCCCGCCCGCCACGCTGGTCGCGGCGATGGCCGAGGTTGCCAAAGGCGCGAATATCACCGTTGGCGGGCAGGATTGCCACTGGAACGAATCCGGCGCGCATACGGGCGATATTGCCGCCGAAATGCTGGCCGATGCCGGTGCGGGGGCGGTGATCCTTGGCCATTCGGAACGGCGCGCGGACCATTGCGAAACCGATATGATGGTGCATAACAAGGCCCTCGCCGCCTGGCGCGCCGGTCTGCAGGCCATCATCTGCGTTGGCGAGACCGAGGCCGAGCGGGACGCCGGCACCACCCTTGATATCATCGGCGGGCAGCTGGCCGGCTCCACCCCCGACGGGGCTACGGCTGAAAACACCGTGATCGCCTATGAACCGGTCTGGGCCATCGGCACCGGCCGCACCCCGACCCTTGAAGAAATCGCCGAGGTGCATGACTTCCTGCGGGGCCGTCTGGTCGAACGCTTCGGGCTGGACGGCGAAGGTTTCCGCCTGCTTTACGGCGGCTCGGTCAAACCCGGCAACGCGGCCGAAATTTTTGCCGTCTCCAACGTCGATGGCGGGCTGGTCGGTGGCGCGTCGCTCAAGGCAAGCGATTTCAGCGGCATCATTCAGGCCGCCAACGGCTGATCCGGCCGGACATACACCGGACACAAAAAGGGCAGGCACCGGCATATCCGGCCCTGCCCTTTTTTCTGCGTTTCCCGTGTCTACTAACATATGTTAGTAAACATCAGAACTGAACCCTAACCCGCTGTATTCCCTGTAATTTCAGCAATACACCCCGGAATTTTATCCCGCTTCCTGCATCCCCTCCGCCTCGGTAATACCGTAGTGCATCGCCAGACGTTGCAGGGCGATTTTCAGCACCACCTTGCCCGAGCGCGCCGCCCAGCCCAGCCGTTTTTCCGCCCGCTCCATCCCGTCCAGAAAACAGCAGACCCGCAGCGCGATATCCCCCAGCCCCGGCCCCAGCGCCTGCAGCGCCGCCGAAAACCTCTCCTGCGCCGCAGTGGAGCCTTCCGAGCCTGTGGACCAGCCATTGCTGCCCCCCACGGTCATGAAACGTTCCCAGTTTTGCGCCAGACGCGGGCCGATCTGGGCGCGCTCGAAATCGGCACGGAAGCGCTCGCCGGCCTCCAGCAGATCCGCGCTCAGATACTCGGCCCCGCTGCGGTCCTTTTTGCGCGCCAGCAGCGACAGCGGGCTTTCGGCCAGATTGTAGCGCAGGCTTTCGCGCCCCGTGCCGTCATAGCTTTTGACCACCCGTTCCCCGAACACGCGGTGCTGGTCCTGAAACGGGTCCGAGGCGCTGTCCTTGCGCTGCTGATCCTCCAGCAGCATCCGTTTCAGCGCCTTGCGACCGGCCGGCGTGATGGTATAGCGCGCCACCGAGCCCAGCGAATCGCCGGCAATCCAGTCGTTCAGGGCAAAGGCCCCGACCACCTCGCGCGGGGTGACGGCCAGACGGGTCTGGCGCCCGGGCACCACCTCTTTGAACACCGCGCCTTTTTCCATCTGCTCCGAGACCAGAAGATAGGTGTCATGTTCACAAAGACGGCGCAGGATACGGCGGGCCTCGCGGGCGATTTTTTCGTCCGACGGTAGGGTTTTTGCAGTCATGAAGGGGGTCTCCTTGGGTTGTTGTAGGGGAAAAAGAACCTGTGCCAGATAGTCCAGCGCGGCGGAGAAAACGCGGCTCTCCCGTTGTGACGGCGCTCGCTCGGCCGTCTGTAAACGGCGAGCCAGCGTCTCTAAAGCCTGATGCACAACCATGCTAATGGTCAGGAAGTCCGCC
>JALWQC010000423.1 GCA_027080755.1 Paracoccaceae bacterium | reverse complement strand
ACCGCGCCGCCGGCGGGTGGCCAAAAAACCGGCTGAGGAAACACCCGAAACGCCGGCAGAACCGCCCGCACCGGAAACCGATCAGGGACCGGCGCAGGAACATCCCACGCCGGAAGACATCGACTAAGGCGTTTCGACTTTTCATCGAGACACACAGCCCATAAAAAAACGCCCCGCAAAACCAGCGGGGCGTTTTTTTGTTCCGGTGTCAGGGGCGGTTATTCCACCATCAACCGGTTGATCAGAACGGTGCAGACCGGCTTTTTGCCGATGATGTTGTTGCACACCTGATTGGAGGTGCGCACAACCAGGGTTTCGATCCCCTCGTCACTGGCCAGCGTCTTTTTGGAGGCCCGCGCCAGCACCTTGTCGATCTCGTCCTCCAGCTGGCCGTCAAGACCGCCATCGACGCGCGTGTCATTGGGCAGACCCACGGTCTGCACCCAGGAACCGTCCAGCAGCTCGCCGTCTTCCTCGATCACCAGCGACACCAGAACATGCCCGCGCATCGCCATTTGCAGCCGCTCGCGCACGATGCCGTCCATCGCCCCGATCAGCGGCTTGCCGTCCAGATAGGTGCGGCCGGTTTCGATGCTGCCCACATGTTTACCCTTTTTGGCAAGGTCCAGCATGGTGCCGTTGGGGGCGATGATGCCCTCGCGGCCAAGGGCGATCGCGGCCTCGGCATGTTCGCGCAGGTGGCGGTACTGGCCGTGCATCGGGATCACCATTTGCGGGTTGCACAGCTCGTGCATATATTCCAGATCCGGCCGGTTGGCGTGGCCCGAAACATGGTAAAGCCCCGAGGTGTCGTCAATGACGTTCACGCCCTTTTCCGCCAGCTGGTTCAGAATATAGGAGACGCTGATTTCGTTGCCCGGGATGGTTTTCGACGAAAACAGGAAGGTATCCCCCGCCTTCAGCGACAGCCCGCGGTATTTCCCGCGCGCCAGTCCCGCCGTCGCCGCGCGCCGTTCCCCCTGCGAGCCGGTGGCCAGCACCAGCAATTGCCCGCGCGGGACGGAAAGGGCCTCTTCCACGTCCAGAATCGGGGGGAAGTCGGTCATCACGCCGGTGGCGAAGGCGTTCTTGATCATGGTGTCCATCGCCCGCCCGACGACGACAACCTGCCGCCCGCTGTCGGCCGCCGCCTGCGCCAGCGTTTTCAGCCGCGCCACGTTGGAGCCAAAGGTCGTTGCCACAACCATCCCCGAGGCGGTTTCCATCAGTTCGTGGATCGCCGGAGAAATATCCAGTTCCGAGCGCCCCTTGCCCTTGGAGAAAATATTGGTGCTGTCACAGATCAACGCCAGAACGCCGTCCTTGGCGATGTCGCGGACCAGTTCGGGATCGAAGGGGTCGCCGACCATCGGGGTCGGGTCGGTTTTGAAATCGCCCGAATGGATCACCCGCCCGGCCGGCGTATCGATCACCAGCGCCGAGGCCTCGGGGATGGAATGGGCGATCGGCATGAAGCCGAGCGTAAACGGACCGGCGGTAATCTGTGCCGGCCAGACGTCCACATCATGGACATGGTCGGGATTCTGGCCGTTACGCTCCATCTTGTTGCGCGCAATCGCGGCCGTGAATTTGCGGCAGTAGATCGGCGCCTGCAACTGCGGATAGAGCAGGCCGATAGCGCCGACGTGATCCTCGTGCGCGTGGGTGATAATGATCGCTTCCAGACGGTCGGCCCGTTCCACGATATAGGAGGGGTCGGCCATAATCAGGTCCACACCCGGGGTTGTATCCATGTCCGGGAAGGTCACGCCCACATCCACCAGGATAAAGCGTTCCTTGTCCTTGGGGCCGTAGCCATACAGATACATGTTCATACCGATTTCGCCCGCCCCGCCAAGGGGAAGGTAAATCAGGCGGTTTTTCTTGGTCATTCTGTGTCTTTCCTGTTCCGCTGTGCGATCAACACAAGTCCGTGGATCGTCAGTTCGGTGTTAATATTCTTCAAAATTCTGCTGTCCTGCGCGAAAAGCGTTGATAGCCCCCCGGTGCCGACAATTTTCATTTCCTGCCCTTTTTCATCCATGATGCGCTGGCACACCCCTTCGATCAGGCCGATGTAGCCCCAATATATCCCCGACTGCATACACGCAACCGTATTCGTGCCAATAACCTTTTCCGGCTTGCTGACATCGATATGGGGCAGCGAGGCGGCGACCTCGTGCATGGCCCGCAGGCTGAGGTTGACGCCCGGGGCAATCACCCCGCCCTCGTAGGCGCCGTCATGGCCGATCACGTCAAAGGTGGTGGCGGTGCCGAAATCGACGACGATCAGATCGCCGCCATACAGATCATAGCCCGCCACCGTATTCACCAGACGGTCGGGGCCGACGCTGGTTTCGGGGTCCACGCGCACCTCTATGCCCAGATCCACGTCCGGCTTGCCCACCACCATCGGGCGACAGTCGAAATAGCGGTCCGCCAGAACCCGCAGGTTGAACACCACGCGCGGCACGGTAGAGGAAATAATAACCGCGTTGATCTTTGCCTCTATGCCCTGATGGCCCATCAGATGCTTGAGCCAGACGAAATATTCATCCGCCGTGCGCCGGTAATCGGTGGAACAGCGCCACTCTCCTATAATTTTTTCCCCGTCGTGAATGGCGAAAACGGCGTTGGTGTTTCCAACGTCTATGGCAAGCAGCATGGGTTACTCCTCGAAGAAAATCTCGGCGGCCGGTAATGTTATATGGCCTTTTGCGGTGGCAAGGACAAGGGCGCCGGTGTCGTCAATGGTTTCGAACAGGCCGGTTACCTCGCGGTTCGGCAGGCGGGCGGTGACGGTTTCGCCAAGGCGCGCGGCATGGTGCAGCCATTCCTGCCGGATCGGGGCAAAGCCATAGGCGGCGAATTCTGTTTCCAGACGGGCGAAGGCGCGGGCCAGTGCGGGCAGGAATTCCTGCGGATCGGGGGCAAGGCCGGTCAGGGATTTCAGGCTGACGGGGGGGACGGCGCCGGTTTCCAGCGCCTCTTGCGGCGGGGTGGTGGCAAGGTTGACGCCGATCCCGACCACCAGATAGCCCGCGCCCCCCTCCAGCAGGATACCGGCCAGCTTGCGCCCGTTGCCCAGCACGTCGTTGGGCCATTTCAGGGTGAACAGGTCGCTGCGGCCAGTGGTTTCCACCAG
>JALWQC010000422.1 GCA_027080755.1 Paracoccaceae bacterium | reverse complement strand
TCCTGACCGTGCGGCCGAAAAAATCCGGCGCGGCCTATAAATCCATCTGGAACACGGAACTGGACGAAGGCCCGCTGTTGACCATCACCCGCGCGCAATCGGAAAAAATTGCGGCGGGGCTGGGGGAAAAATACGGGGATCAGGTGCTGGTGGATTTCGGGATGCGCTATGGCAACCCGTCCACCGATGCAGCCCTGCGCCGGCTTCAGGCCGAGGGATGCGAGAAAATCGTGTTTTTCCCGCTGTATCCGCAATATGCCGGCCCGACCACCGCCACCGCCAACGACCACGCCTTCCGCACCCTGATGGACATGAAATGGCAGCCGGCCATCCGCACGGTTCCGGCCTATTTCGAGCATCCCGCCTATATCAAGGCGCTGGCCAATTCCGTGCGCGAGGCCTATGCCGCGCTTTCCTCCCGTCCCGATCATCTGGTGCTGTCCTATCACGGGGTGCCGGAACGTTATCTGCTGGCGGGGGATCCCTATTACTGCCAGTGTAAAAAAACCACCCGCCTGCTGGCCGGGGAACTGGGCGGGGATCCGGATCATTTCATCACCGCCTTCCAGTCCAAATTCGGCCCCGAAAAATGGGTCGGCCCCGCCACGGTGGAAGAAGTCGCGCGACTGGCCGAAGCGGGCAAGAAAAACATCGCCGTGATCTCCCCTGCCTTTTCCGCCGACTGTCTGGAAACGCTGGAAGAAATCAACGAAGAGATCCGCGAATCCTTTGAGCATGCAGGCGGGGAAAATTTCACCTATATCCCGTGCCTGAATGACCGCGACGACCATATCGGCGCGTTGCTCGATGTATTGGAAACCGAACTTGCGGGGTGGATAAAATGATGAAATTTCTGGTGTTTGTCGGGGTGGTCGGGGCTGCGGCCTATTTCTTTCCCCAGATCTACGAACAAACCGGCACCCCCTGTCAAGCGCTGGAGGCCAAGGCCCTGCGCAAGAACCTGGACCGGCAGGCGGCAGGCTCCATCATCGCGGGGCTGACGCTAACGCTGAGCGACGGCAATCTGGGCCGCAAGATGGCAGAGGACCAATACCCGAAACTGCCCGCCGCCGCGGGATGCGTCGCAACCTACTATGATTTCCCCAAGGACTGGGTGCGCTAGGATCAGGGCCCTAAGCCGTTTTCAGATGGGCAATGAACTTGTCCATATTCCCCTGAAAGGATTCCAGCATGGCGCCCATTTCCGTGCGCTCGGTCGCCAGCATGGAAACGCCCTCTACGATCAGGTTGATGAACTTCGGCTTGCCGCTGCGGTCATTCACATTCCATTCAACCGAATAGGGGGAGGTGCCGGGAACTGTCACCGTGGTTTCCACCAGCATTCCCAGTTTACCCGCGTCGCGGGTGCGGACGATCTTGATCTTTCCGCCCTCGAATTTCTTGAACTGCCGGCCGTATTTGCGGGAAATGTAGCCCTCGAAAGCGGCGATATAGGCCCTTTGCTGGGCGGCGCTGGCCGTGCGCCACGGGGCGCCCAGACAATAGCGCGCAATCGTCGGCACATCGCCGTAATCCCGGAAAATCGCCTGAAAATCCACCAGCATCGCGTTCAGCGGCTTGCCGGAATTGATGATCCGCTGCACGTCGGCGATAACCTTTTTCACAAGGTCCTCGGACTGTTTGACTGTCAGCGCCAGCGCCTTGAACGGCAGCAGGGCAAAAACGGCGGCGGTTCCCATGAACCGGCGGCGGTCGAAACGGTTATTCAAACGCATATGGATCCTCCAAATCCTCTACTGCGGTCTCGCCCTGAAGGTTACGACGCGCATTCTGAAGATAGCTGATACGCTGGGCCGCATAACTATCTGCTGATTCATATAGTAACGCATCCACCAGATCGGAATAGGCAAATCGGTCCCCGACCAGATCCATCCCCTTCAGCAGCAGGATACGCTTGCGGTCCTGTTCCGACAGCACATATTGCATCGGGTCGATGGCGTAATCCACGACCATACCGACCGTATCGCGCACCGTGCTTCCCCCGAGCAGGGGCAATTCCAGATACGGCCCCTCGGCCACACCCCAGACCCCCAGCGTTTCCCCGAAATCGGTTTTCTTCTGGAATAGCCCCGCATCCGAGGCCGGATCAAACAGCCCGCCGATCCCGATGGTCGAATTTATCACAAAGCGCACGGTCATCCGGAAAGCGTCTTCGAGATTGCCCTGCAACACCAGATTCACCGTCTGCCCGGGAACCGCCAGATTGTTGACGCTGTTGTCCACCATCCGCTGCACCGGTTCCGGCACAACGGCGCCATAGGTCAGGGCAACAGGGCGCAAAACCGTCTTGTCCGCCAGTTTGTTGAATTCGTGCACCGAGCGGTTCACGTCCTCGAAAGGGTCATTGATCGAGTCCGGCGCGACGGGGCCGGTGGCGCAGGCGGACAGAAACACAGCCGCGCCCAATATCGTAAATTGCCAAAACTTCCGCATTTTCCGGCTCCTGCCCTGTATGAAACCCATAATAATCCAAAAATTCTTCAAAATCTCTGGCCGCTTATACTAAACCTTAATAATATCTTTGCCAACTTCGGCTTTACGTTGATAAAGTGACGCATTCTTAACCGTCGGGAAACCCTTTGCCGCACCGAACATCCAAAAACCTCCGCGCCGGCCGACGGGAGCTTCGCCGGGCCATTGCGACCAACCTCGGGGCCTTTGTTTCCATCGGGATCTTCAGTTTCTTCGTGAACCTGTTGATGCTGACCGGCCCCCTGTTCATGTTGCAGGTCTACGACCGCGTGCTTGGCAGCCGTTCCGAGGAAACCCTCGTCGCGCTGCTGGTTCTGGTGGCGGGGCTGTTTGCGCGGATGGGGGTGCTGGATTATGCCCGCGGGCGGGTGGCGGCGCGAATCGGGGCGGCCTTCCAGTCGCGCCTTGATGCGCGGGTTTTCGCCGCCACGCTGGCACGGGCCACCACACCGGCGGGGCGCGAGGCCAGCGCCACCGCGCTCAGAAATCTGGAGGCCGTGCAAAAACTGCTGTCCTCGCCGGCGTTGTTCGCCATGATCGACATCCCCTGGACCCCGCTTTTTATCCTTGCCATTTTCACCTTCCACCCCTGGCTGGGCTGGCTGGCGGCCGGCGGGGGGCTGTTGCTGGTGATCCTGGCGATCCTGAACCAGATGCTGT
>JALWQC010000421.1 GCA_027080755.1 Paracoccaceae bacterium | reverse complement strand
GAACCGGAAATTTTGCAGGTTTTCAGGACGTATATCGGCACGGATCTGCCCGACAGGCTGGGCTATTCCTAGATGCAACGCCGAATCATTTGCAGGGGGTAAATATGTGATCACACATTTCCAGACTGTGATCACATAACGGCGCAATACGCGCAAATTCTTGTGAGCAAGGCAAAAAGCCCTTTATCCCTTTTGTTTCCCTGCCATATGTTCACCGGAACCGAAGGCAACACTTTCTTCATTCCTTCGGGTGTAAATGCCACGGACCACGATAGATAGGGATCGGCTGAATGAACATTCATGAATATCAAGCAAAGCAACTGCTGAAGGAATACGGCGCGCCTGTCTCGGACGGTCGCGTTGTTCTGAAGGCCGAGGATGCAAAAACCGCCGCGGGCGAACTGGACGGCCCCTTGTGGGTGGTCAAGGCGCAGATCCATGCGGGCGGGCGTGGCAAGGGGCATTTTATTGAACCCGAAGCCGGCGAAAAGGGCGGTGTCCGCCTGACCAAATCGGTTTCCGAAGCCGCTGAGGAAGCGCAGAAAATGCTGGGCCGCACGCTGGTTACGCACCAGACGGGGCCGGCCGGCAAGCAGGTCAACCGTGTCTATATCGAAGACGGATCCGCCATTGAAACCGAACTGTATCTGGCCCTGCTGGTGGATCGCGGTACCTCGCGCGTGTCTTTTGTTGCTTCTACCGAAGGTGGCATGGATATCGAGGAGGTTGCGGCCTCTACCCCCGAAAAGATCGTCAGCTTTTCCGTTGATCCGGCATCCGGCCTGTCCGCCTTCCACGGCCGCCGCGTGGCTTTCGCGCTGGGGCTGGAGGGCAAGCAGGTCAAACAATGCGTGCAGCTGATTTCCAACCTGTATCGCATGTTTATCGACAAAGACATGGAGATGCTGGAAATCAACCCGCTGATCGTTACCGATACCGGCGATCTGAAATGTCTGGACGCGAAGATGGGGTTTGACGACAACGCCCTGTATCGCCACCCCGACATTCTGGAAATGCGCGACGAAACCGAGGAGGACCCGCGCGAGCTGGAGGCCTCGAAATACGACCTGAACTACATCACGCTGGACGGCGAGATCGGGTGCATGGTTAACGGTGCCGGTCTGGCGATGGCCACAATGGACATCATCAAGCTGTATGGCTCCGAGCCGGCCAACTTCCTCGATGTGGGGGGTGGTGCGACCAAGGAAAAAGTTACCGAAGCGTTCAAGATCATCACCTCGGACCCCAAAGTGAAGGGGATTCTGGTGAATATCTTCGGCGGGATCATGCGCTGTGACGTGATTGCCGAAGGTGTGGTCGAGGCCGTGAAAGAAGTGGGC
Organism: Paracoccaceae bacterium; assembly: GCA_027080755.1. Classification (GTDB taxonomy): domain Bacteria; phylum Pseudomonadota; class Alphaproteobacteria; order Rhodobacterales; family Rhodobacteraceae; genus NORP23. The sequence continues at coordinate 1,818 of JALWQC010000421.1, read as the reverse complement.
CTGAAGGTGCCGCTGGTTGTGCGTCTTGAAGGCACGAACGTTGAAAAGGGCAAAGAGATCATCAACAATTCCGGGCTTGATGTGATCGCGGCGGATAACCTCGCCGATGCTGCCGAAAAAATTGTCAAAGCTGTGAAGGGAGCCTGAACCATGGCCGTTCTCGTCGATGAAAACACCAAGGTTATCTGTCAGGGGCTTACCGGCTCTCAGGGGACCTTCCACACTGAACAGGCAATTGCCTATGGCACGAAAATGGTCGGCGGTGTGACGCCGGGCAAAGGCGGGCAAACCCATATCGGCCTGCCGATTTTCAACACCGTTCACGAAGCAAAGCATGTGACCGAGGCCAACGCCACCGCGATCTATGTGCCGCCGCCCTTCGCGGCCGACGCTATCCTTGAGGCGATCGACGCCGAAATGGAACTGATCGTCGCCATTACCGAGGGCATTCCGGTTCTGGATATGATGCGGGTCAAGCGCGCGCTGGAAGGGTCGAAATCCACCCTGATCGGCCCGAATTGCCCGGGGGTTATCACGCCCGACGCCTGCAAGATCGGCATCATGCCGGGGCATATCCACAAGCGCGGCTCTGTCGGGGTGGTGTCGCGTTCCGGCACGCTGACCTACGAGGCCGTGAAACAGACAACCGATATCGGGCTGGGGCAATCCACCTGCATCGGTATCGGTGGCGATCCGATCAAGGGCATGGAACATATCGATGCGCTGGAGCTGCTGCTGAACGACGATGAAACCCAGTCGATTATCATGATCGGGGAGATTGGCGGCTCGGCCGAGGAAGACGCCGCGCAGTTCATCAAGGATATGGCGAAAAAGGGCATTTCCAAGCCCGTTGCCGGCTTCATTGCCGGACGCACGGCCCCTCCGGGGCGGCGTATGGGCCATGCCGGTGCGATTGTCGCCGGCGGGAAAGGCGGCGCCGAGGACAAGATCGAGGCGATGAAATCCGCCGGTATTGTTGTGGCCGACAGCCCCGCAGGTCTGGGCGAGGCTGTGCTGAAAGCCATCGGCTAATTATTCATCCGGGCGTCTGTTAGGGCGCCCGGATTAGCATTTATCAAGGGAGCGGGCTTTTTCCGTTGCGCATATGACCGAACAATCCTCCAACGACCAATTCCACGCGGAATCCTTTCTGCAAGGGCAAAACGCCGAATATGTGGAACAGTTACAGGCGAAATATGCCTCGGATCCCAATTCCGTCGATGCAAGCTGGCAGGAATATTTCCGCGCCCTTGCCGAAGATCCCAACGCCGCCCGCGCCGAAGCGGCCGGCCCCAGTTGGGCGCGCACCGACTGGCCGCCGGTTCCCCACGACGATCTGACCGCCGCACTGGATGGTCAATGGGCGGTAGAGCCGGAGGATGTGGCGAAAAAGGTCAAGGCCAAGGCGGCCGAGCATGGCGTTTCCATCACCGACGGGCAGGTGCGTCAGGCAGTGCTGGATTCCATCCGCGCCCTGATGCTGATCCGCGCCTATCGTATCCGTGGCCATCTGGCCGCCGATCTGGATCCGCTGCATCTGACCCCGCCCAAACCCATGCCCGAGCTGGACCCGGCCAACTACGGCTTTACCGAAGCGGACATGGACCGCCCGATTTTCATCGACAATGTTCTGGGTCTGGAAACCGCCAGCATGCGCGAGATCGTGGCGCTGGTAAAACGCACCTACTGTGGCACCTTCGCCCTGCAATACATGCATATTTCCGATGCAGAGCAAGCCGGCTGGCTGAAGGAACGGATCGAGGGCTATGGCAAGGAAATCCAGTTCACGAAGGAAGGCCGCAAAGCCATCCTTAACAA
>JALWQC010000420.1 GCA_027080755.1 Paracoccaceae bacterium | reverse complement strand
GCAACTGCCCGGGCAAGTCCGGATCACCAGCCAGGCGCAGTTGGTGGAGATGCTGCGCAGCCTGCCGCCGGACGCCACCCGCCGCAGCGGGATTTCCCGGCGCGAGGCTGCCCGGCGCAGCACCACCGTTGCCCCCAGCGCGATAAAGGCCGGCGGGCTGTCGGCAATGGGCGAGCCGTTGGCGATATTGCCGCCGATGGTCGCGGAATTGCGCACCTGCACGGATCCGTAACGGCGCAGCAGCTCGGCAAAATCGGGGAAGAGTTCCACCATCAACCCGCGCAAACGGGCCACAGAAACACCGGCCCCGATCCGCACCCCTTCGGGCGTGCGCTCTATCTGTTGCAATTCCTGCAGATGGTGGATGAAAACCATCGGGTCGGGGAATTTGAAATCCTTGTTGACCCAGAGCCCGACCTCGGTCGCGCCGCCGACAATCGCGGCGTCGGGGTGATCCGCATACCAGTTGGCAAAACTGTCGAGCGTGGCGGGCAGAAACGCCCCGTCCAGTTCAAGATCCGCCTCCTGCGAAATGGCGCGCAGGCGGTCCGCTTCATCCGTCAGCCAGTCGGGCTGGGGCAGTTCGGCGGCGGCTTCGGCGGCGCGGATGATCGGGGCGTAACCGGTGCAACGGCACAGGTTTCCCGCCAGCACATCGTCATAATCCTGCCGCCCGTCGCGATGCGCGGTATAGAGCGACATCACAAACCCCGGCGTGCAGAACCCGCATTGCGAGCCGTGATGCTTCACCAGCATTTCCTGCACCGGATGCAAACGCCCGTCAGGGGCGGCGACCCCTTCAACCGTGCGGATGGATTTGCCGTGCAGCTGGGGCAGGAACAGAATGCAGGCATTGACCGCCCGATGGGTCAGCACGTCGCCTTCCAGCGCGGCGACCGATACGGTGCAGGCGCCGCAGTCGCCCTCGTTACAGCCCTCTTTCGTGCCGTGCAGTGCCTTTTCCCCGCGCAGGTATTCCAGCAGGGTCATATGCGGGGCGGGATTGGCAATCGCCACATCCTCGCCATTCAGAATAAAGCGGATCATACCCATCAGCTACCCCTGTATGTTGAATATCCGAAGGCCGACAGCAGCAGCGGCACATGGTAATGCGTGTCCGCCGCCATGCCGAAACGCAGCGGGATCAGGTCCAGAAACTTCGGCTCCGGCAGGTCCTGCCCCGAGGCGTCCAGATAGTCCCCCGCATGGAACAGCAATTCATATTCCCCGGTTGCGAAATCCGCGCCCTCCAGCAGCGGCGCGTCGCAGCGCCCGTCGGCATTGGTGCGCGTTTCCAGCAGCTTTTCCCGCGTCGCCCCCAGCCGGAACAGTTCAATGCGCAAACCGGCCGCAGGTTTTCCCGTGCCGGTATCCAGCACATGCGTCGTTAAACGTCCCATATCACCCTCGTATTTTTTGATTCCGCCTATAGAAGCCCGACTGCGACCTTTTGAGCAAGCAGAAATTCCCCCCGCGCCCCCTTCCCCCGCCTTCGGCACTGGGATAGCTTGGCCACCATGACACATGCCCCCCGATTCATCCACCTGCGCCTGCATTCCGCCTATTCCCTGCTGGAAGGCGCGATTGCCGTTAAAAAATTGCCTCAAATGTGTGCAGATTGGCATATGCCGGCGGTTGCGGTGACGGATTCGGGCAATTTGTTCGGGGCGCTGGAATTCTCGGAAACCGCGTCCAAGGCGGGGATTCAACCCATTATCGGCTGCCAGCTTCAACTAAAGTTTGAAACAGCTTCAAGGCCCGGTGACCGCGATCCCGACCCCAAAGCCATCGTTTTGCTGGCCCAGACCGAGCGCGGCTATGAAAACCTGATGAAGCTGAATTCCTGCAATTTTCTGGAATGCGGCGATGATCTGCCCCACATCACCATGGCGCAACTGGCCAGACATGCCGACGGGCTGATCTGTCTGACCGGTGGCGCGGACGGCCCGCTGGGGCAGTTGATACGGGATGGGCAGACGGACAAGGCGCGCCTGTTTCTGGATCACCTGCAACGCCTGTTCGCCGACCGCCTTTACATGGAAATCCAGCGCCACCCGGGCGCGGACGGCAAGCGCACCCCCGAAGAAGCTGCGACCGAGCCGGCCTTTGTCGAAATGGCCTATGCCCGCGACATCCCGCTGGTGGCCACCAATGACGTCTATTTTCCCAAACGGGATATGTATGCCGCCCATGACGCCCTGATCTGCATCGCTGAAGGCGCCTATGTGGACCAGCAGGAACCGCGCCGCCAGCTGACGCCGGAACATTATTTCAAAAGCCCCGAGGAAATGGAAAAGCTGTTTTCCGACCTGCCCGAGGCGATTGAAAACACCATTGAAATCGCGCGCCGCTGTGCCTTCAAGGCCTATCTGCGCCCTCCGATCCTGCCCAAATTCGCCGATAACGAGGTGGAAGAGCTGCGCCGGCAGGCCAAAGAGGGGCTTGCCAGACGGCTGGAGGTCATTCCCCATGCCGCGAGTGTCGAGGACTATGAAAAACGTCTGGAATTCGAGCTGGGCATTATCGAGAACATGGGCTTCCCCGGCTATTTCCTGATCGTGTCCGATTTCATCAAATGGGCCAAGGATCACGATATTCCCGTGGGGCCGGGGCGTGGCTCGGGGGCCGGCTCGCTTGTGGCGTATTCGCTGACCATCACCGACCTTGACCCCTTGCGCTACAATCTGCTGTTCGAACGGTTTCTGAACCCCGAGCGTGTCTCCATGCCCGATTTCGACATCGATTTCTGTATGGACCGGCGCGAAGAGGTGATCCACTACGTTCAGGAAAAATACGGGCGCGACAAGGTGGCGCAAATCATCACCTTCGGGGCGCTTCTGTCCAAGGCCGCCGTGCGCGACATCGGACGTGTCTTGCAAATGCCCTACGGACAGGTGGACCGCCTGTCGAAACTGATCCCCGTGGACGGGGTGAAGCCCGTGTCCATCGCGCAGGCCCTGAAGGACGAGCCGCGCCTGAAGGAAGAGGCAAAGAACGAAGAGGTCGTCGCCCGCCTTCTGGAATACGCCGAACAGGTCGAAGGGCTGCTGCGCAATGCCTCTACCCACGCCGCCGGTGTGGTGATCGGGGACCGCCCGCTGGACGAACTGGTGCCGCTTTACAAGGACCCGCGCTCCGACATGCCCGCAACCCAGTTCAACATGAAATGG
>JALWQC010000419.1 GCA_027080755.1 Paracoccaceae bacterium | reverse complement strand
ATCGACGGCAATGCGCAGGGTGGCGCGGGCCGAGCGTTTGGCCGGCGTGGCATCCAGAATTTTCACCGCGCCGTTTTCCAGCGTGAATTCGAACTGGAAGGCCTCGCCCAGCCCCTTCGCGGCCCTGACGCCCATCTTTTGCAAGGTCTCGAAGGCCTCGGGCGCCATTTCCTGCAACGAGGGGGCGCTTTGCCCGCGGGCCTCGCGGCCGGCTTTCGAGATCATGCGCGGCGTGCGCAGCCCCATCAGGGCATCCTGCCCCTGCGAGTGCGGCAGGAAACGGCCCCAGGTACGCGGCCGGCCGGTCTTGTCGTCGATAAACTGCACGAACCCCGCGCCCGAGTTTTCCCCCAGCCCGATCGCCATACGCTGCACGATCAGCGCCAGCCCCGCGTCTTCCGGCGCGCCTTTGGCCTGTCGCAGGATGCGCGCGCTGGGATTGTTCCAGGATGTCGCCATCGCCTTCAGCGCGCCCTTCAGCTGCGCTTCGGGGTCCTGGGGAAAGGGCTGGCCGGTTTCATCCTCGTAAAGGGCCTTGCAACTGGCCAGCATGGCGGACAGATCGTCGAGGGACAGGTCCTCTTCGGATTCGACATCGGCCAGTTTCAGCTGGTCGTAATAGAGGTTCTCGAACACCTCGGGGTCCAGCCCGTCCACGCTGGTTGCATAGCTTTGAATGAAGCGACGATACAGATCCAGCGCCCCCCGTGCCCCCAGATGGCGCGAATGGCGGCGCAGCAGCGCATCGCTGACCCCGATGTTCAAAATCGCGTTCGGCCCGCCCCAGTCGGGGTTGAGCGGACTGGCCCGCAAGGACAACAGCCCGCTTTCCAGCAGCTCGGGCGGCAGCGCGGGGAATTCATCGTGCAGGGCAATCGCGCGCACCGCGTCGCTGGACAGGATCACCCCCTCGGGCACCGGCAGGCCCAGCTGGATCAGCGCCGCCAGCCGCGCCCCGCGCCCGCCGTGTCTTTCGGGGGTGATGGTCAGACTGTCCAGACGGATAATATCGGGCATTGGGGGGCCTCCTGCGCGGTTCTTGCAGTGCAGCATACCCATAGGGGGAAATAAGGCAAACAGAACCGTAATTCCGCCCTGTTTTTCCCGCGCGAGTCCTTATATATAACACACGCAAAACGCTATATTTTCCCGATTTTCGGGGTCAAACCCTTTAATTTCAACGCACTGACCCCCATATCATTTGCAACGAGGGAGGAATTGATGAGTCTGTTTTTCCAAAGTGGCACGGGGCCGTTTACGCTGGCGCTGGCTGTGGTTCTGGGGCTGTTTGCCGTGGAAATCCTAACGCTGTTGCTGGGCGGCAGCCTGCTGGCTGTGGGCGCGGATGCGCCGGATCTGGATCTGGATATGGATGCGGATTTCGATATCGACACGCAGGACATACCCGCCAGCGATGCGCTGGCACATGGTGGCGCGGCGCCTTCGGGCCTGTTGGGCTGGAGCGGCCTGCGCGACGTGCCGTTTCTGATCTGGCTGGTGTCTTTCCTGACCCTGTTCGGCCTGTCCGGCCTGATCGTGCAGGCACTGGCCAATGCCCTGACGGGCGGCGCGCTGCCCGCCATTGCCGCCAGCCTGATCGCGCTGGCGCCGGCCCTGACCGGCACGCGCCATATTGCCAACGCCATTGCCCGTATCATGCCCAAATCCGAAACCAGCGCCATGAAAACGCGGTTTCTGGGCGGACACCACGGGGTTATCAGCCAGGGCACCGCACGACGCGGCAAACCGGCCGAGGCGCGGATAAAGGACCGCTTCGGCAACACCCACTACCTGCGGGTAGAGCCGCTGGAAGACGACGCCGTCATCCCGCAAGGGGCCGCCGTCCACGTCATCCGCCGGAAAGACGGCATGTTCTATGTCGTGGACATTTCCTGAGGCCCTGCGCCTTTCACCGTTCATTTCACCAAGGATAGGAGAGTATCTTGACCCTTCAAACCATACTTGTCATCGCGGGCATTATTGTCGCCCTGTTTGTTTTTATCGGCCTGATCATGGCCCGTCTGTATCGCCGCGCCACGCGCGAGGTGTCGCTGGTGAAAACCGGCTCGGGCGGGAAAAAGGTCATCATGGACGGCGGCACGGTGGCCATCCCGTTCCTGCATGAAATTTCCTATGTGAACATGAAAACCCTGCGTCTGGAAGTGGCGCGCACGGGGGATGCCTCGCTGATAACCAAGGACCGGATGCGCGTGGATGTGGGCGTGGAATTCTACGTTTCCGTCAACGCGACCGAGGACGGCATTTCCCGCGCCGCCCAGACCCTGGGCGACCGGACCTTCAACGTGGACCAGCTGCGCGAGATGATCGAGGGCAAGCTGATCGACGGTTTGCGATCTGTTGCCGCGCGCATGACGATGGACGAGCTGCACGAGAACCGCTCGGAATTCGTGCAGGAGGTGCAGAACGCCATCTCCGAGGACCTGCTGAAAAACGGGCTGGAGCTGGAGGCCGTGTCCCTGACCGCGCTGGACCAGACCCCCTTCGAGGCGCTGGACGAAAACAACGCCTTCAACGCCGTCGGGATGCGCAAGCTGGCCGAGGTGATCGCCAAATCGCGCAAGGAACGCGCCCAGATCACGGCCGAGGCGGATGTCTCTGTTCGCCGTTCGGAAATGGAAGCCGAAAAGCTGAAATATGAAATCGAGCGCGACCAGCGCGAGGCCGAGATCGCCAAGGTCAAGGAAATCGAGATTCTGCAGGCCGACCAGCTGGCCGAAATCGCCCGCAACCAGGAAGAGGCCGACCGCGCCGCCTCCGAAGCCCGCATCGCCAAGGAACGCGCCGTGCGCGCCGCCGAGATCGAGCGCGAGCGCGCCATCCGCGAGGCCGAGATCGCCAAGGAACGCGAATTGCAGGTGGCCGATCAGGAACGCCAGATCATCGTGGCGAAAAAATCCGAGGAAGAATCCCACGCCCGCGCGCTGGCCGATACCGCCCGTGCCGAGGCCAAGAAAGCGCAAGAGGCGATCGAGACCGCCCGCTCCGTTGCCGAGGCCGAGCGCCTGAAACAGATCGCCCTGATCGAAGCCACCCGCGAGGCCGAGCGCATGGCCACCGGTGTGCGCCTGAAGGCCGAGGCGGAAAAGGACGCCGCTGCCGACCGCGCCGCCGCCCTGCTGGAAGAGGCCACCGCCGACGCGCAGGCCATCACCATCCGCGC
>JALWQC010000418.1 GCA_027080755.1 Paracoccaceae bacterium | reverse complement strand
CGGGATTATAGCAAAGGCAAGATACATAAGGGGCAGGACCTAGATCCGCCCTTCCAGATAATCCGCAATCGCCCCGTTTTGGGGACGGGTGAAAAAACTGTCGGCCGCCTCGAAGGCCAGCAGCTTGCCATTGCCAAACATCAGCACATCATCGGCCAGCCGGCGGGCCTGCGCAATGTCATGGGTGACCAGCATAATCTTGGTGCCACCGGCCGCAATATCGCGCAGCGCCGTTTCCAGTTCGCGCGTGGACGCCGGATCAAGGCTGGCCGCCGGTTCATCCAGCAAAATCACCGACGGCGCCGCCACCAGCGCCCGCGCCAGCGCCAGCCGCTGCCGTTCCCCGCCCGACAACCGTGCAGCGGGGGTTCTGGCATAGTCCGTCAGGCGGGCGGTTTCCAGCGCCGTCGCGACACGGGCCTGCCGTTCAGGTTTTGCCACGCCGCGGGCCAGCAAGGGAAATTCCACGTTGGCCCGTACCGAGCGGCGCAAAAGCGGGGTGTTCTGGAACAAAAAGGCACGCTCCTGCCGCGTATCCGCCGCGGCCCGCCCGTTCCACAAAACCTGCCCGCCCGAAGGGGCCATCAAGCCGTGGCACATTTTCACGAACAGGCTTTTGCCCGCGCCGTTATGGCCAAGAATGACGGTAATGCCCGGGCTTTCCAGCGTCAGGGACAGCGGAGACAACCGTGCCACCCCGTCAATCACAATGCCGGCGTTTTCTACCCGAAGCGTCCGGAAACCGGTCATCCCCCGCCCTCCTGATAGCGCTGCCCGATCTGGCCCAGCGCATAGATCACCATGTTCACAAGGATGGCAATCGCCACAAGGATCACCCCGAGCGCCAGCGCCAGCTCCAGATTACCCCTGGAGGTTTCCAGCGCGATCGTCGTGGTCATCACCCGCGTCACCCCGTTGATATTGCCCCCGACGATAATCACCGCCCCGACCTCGGCAATGGCGCGCCCGAAACCGGCCAGCACGGCCGTGGTCACGCCGATCCGCGCATCCCAAAGCAAGGTGCGCAATTTCAGCGCCGGCGCCACATCCAGTGCCGCCATCAGGCCCGCATATTCCCGTTTCAGCGGCAAGACGGCGGCGCGGGTCAGGGCCAGAATGATCGGTAAAATCAGAACGGTTTGCGCGATAATCATGGCGCCGGGCGTGAACAACAGGCCAAACCGCCCCAACGGACCGGCACGCGACAACAACAGATAGACCGCCAGCCCGACAACCACCGGCGGCAGGGCCATTAACGAATTGCTAAGCACAACCAGCACCCGCTTGCCCGGAAAATCCCAGATCGCCAGCGCCGCGCCCGCCGGCGCGCCCAGAAGCAGGGCAAGGGCCACGGCAGACAGGCTGACACGCAGGGACAGGCCGATAATGGCGTATAGCGCGGGGTCGAATCCGCTGACCAGATCCCAGGCTGCGCGTAGTGTTTCCATGATCCCTTTCCCGTTGAGCGATGTTTAGGGCGTGGACCTGTAAATCGCAAGCCACCAGCGCGTCCCTCGCGAAATATCAATGGGTTGGGACGCGCCGCACAGGGTGGCCCCCTTTGCAAGCGGCCCAACCCATTGAGATGAGGCGAGGGGCGCGCCCGAAGGGTTTGGCGGATTTTCGCCCCGAGTGCGTTGCAAGTCTTTGGAATAGAACCACTATTCCTGCAGCCTTGCGCCTGCTCGGGACAAAAATCTGCCAAACTGGTGGTTTGTGATTTACAGGTACACGCCCTAAGCGCTATTTCCCCGCAAGGGAAGCCACCTAAACGCGAAAGAAATGGCCCGAAGGCCGGCGAGGGGCCGGATTTCCCTTAAAAACGCCTTGCAATGCGGCTTTCAATATCGTGGAATGATGGCCGGAATGGCGCAAGTCATCTGTAAACCAGGGAGAATGAAATGAAAAAACTACTTATGGCGACGGCGGCTTCGGCCCTGCTCGCGACGACGGCCCTTGCGGGCGAAAACATCAACGTCGGGGTTATCCTCGGCTTTACCGGCCCGATTGAATCGCTGACGCCGGACATGGGGGCCGCCGCCGAGCTGGCCATGAAAGAGGTCAACGACTCCGGCAAGCTGCTGGACGGGGCCACGCTGGTTTCGGTTCGTGCCGACTCCACCTGCATCGACTCCGCTGCTGCGACCGCTGCGGCCGAACGTCTGATTACATCCGACCATGTGGCTGCCATCATGGGCGCCGACTGTTCCGGCGTGACCGGCGCTATTGCCTCCAACGTGGCGGTTCCGAACGGTGTTGTGATGATCTCGCCCTCTGCGACATCGCCGGCGCTGTCCAGCATCGACGACAACGGCCTGTTCTTCCGCACCGCGCCTTCCGATGCGCGCCAGGGTCAGGTTATGGCCGACGTGCTGATGGACAAGGGCATCAAGGAAGTTGCCGTGACCTACACCAACAACGACTATGGTAAAGGTCTGGCCGACGCGTTCGAGAATGCCTTCAAGGCAGCCGGCGGCACCATCACCATTTCCGCCGCACACGAGGACGGCAAGGCCGACTACTCGGCCGAGGTTGGCGCGCTGGCATCTGCCGGTGGCGACATTCTGGCGGTTCTGGGCTATGCGGACCAGGGTGGTAAAGGCATCATCCAGACGGCGCTCGACACCGGTGCCTTCGATACATTCGTTCTGGGCGACGGCATGAAATCCGACGCATTGATCGAGGCCATCGGCCCCGACCTCAACGGCTCTATCGGGACGCAGCCGGGTTCGGCCGGTGAAGGCGCGAAAACGCTGGCCAAAATGCTGGAAGGCGTGGCAGACACACCGGACGGCCCGTTCACGGCAGAAAGCTATGACGCGGCGGCCCTGATCGCACTGGCCATCCAGGCCGGCGGTTCCGCCGATCGTGCCAGCATTGCCGCCAACGTTCTGAACGTTGCCAATGCTCCGGGTGAAAAGATCTATCCCGGCGAACTGGACAAGGCCCTGCAGATCCTGAAAGACGGCGGCGCCGTTGACTATGAAGGTGCCTCGGGTGTTGAACTGATCGGCCCGGGCGAAGCGGCCGGTTCCTATCAGGAATACGAAATCATCGACGGCAAATTCGTCGTGCAGCGCATCCGCTAGGCGGTCGTTCCAAACACCAGAAACAGCCCGGGTTTTCCGGGCTGTTTTGCATATCGAGGGACAGAATATGATACGGGTTGAAAACCTGCATATG
>JALWQC010000417.1 GCA_027080755.1 Paracoccaceae bacterium | reverse complement strand
GTCCATCACCGGCACCCGCCCCCTGAAAAAGGAGGCCTGAATGGCAACCGCAGAAACCCATTACACCCTGCCCCGCCCCCGTTTTGACGAAAAAACCCGTCTGCTGATTGTGGTGGCCCCCTACTACAAGGACATCGCGGACAACCTTCTGACAGGGGCCAAAGCGGCCATCGAGGCGGCCCATGCCACCCATGATGTGATAGAGGTCCCCGGCGCGCTCGAAATCCCTACGGCGATCCGTCTGGCCTCGGCGAAACGGTTCTATGACGGCTTTGTCGCCCTTGGCTGCGTCATCCGCGGCGAGACCACCCATTACGACACGGTGTGCAACGATTCCTCGCGCGCGTTAACCTTGTTGGGGCTAGAGGGCTGCTGCATCGGCAACGGCATCCTGACCGTCGAGAACCGCCCGCAGGCCGAGGTCCGCGCCGATCCCGACGGCCAGAACAAGGGCGGTGGCGCCGCCGAGGCCGCCATGCACCTGATAACCATAAAGCGGCGCTTTACAAAGGCCGGCACGCGGCGTATTGGACCGAGTTCCGAACATATTCTGATGGCCGCGCAGGCCAAAAAAGACCAGGGAACCGCTTGATGTCCACCAAACCCACACGCGACGAAAAACGCCAGATGAAATCCGCCGCACGCCTGTTTGCCGTGCAGGCCCTGTTCCAGATGGAAGCCTCGGGCGAGGCGCTGGAAGAGGTGCAGGAAGAATTTGAAAACCACCGTCTGGGCGCGGAAATCGATGGCGACCTCTATGCCGAGGGCAACCTGCGTCTGTTCCGCGCGCTTTTGCATGAAGCGGTGAACCATCAGGCCAAAATCGACCAGATGACCGACCGCGCCCTGGTGGCCAAATGGCCGATCGACCGCATCGACCCCACCCTGCGCGCCCTGTTCCGCGCCGCCGGCGCCGAACTTCTGACACAGGATTCCCCGCCCAAGGTTGTCATCACCGAATATGTGGACGTGGCCAAGGCCTTCTTCCCCGAAGGCCGCGAACCGAAATTCGTGAACGCGGTGCTAGACCACATGGCCCGCGAAGCCACCCCCGAGGCTTTCGCCTGATCGCAAAATAGGCCAGACTGGCGGCAAACACCGAAGGGATTCCCATGTTTGCCAAACAGTCTTTGCGATTCGATCCACTGCCCCTGCCACATCGTTCAACATTAAACGACCAGCAACGCCTTGCGGCTTCTGCCGATTTCCTGAACCACATGCGCCAGCGTCATTCCGTGCGCGATTTCACCGACCAACCGGTGGACGAGGCCGTCATAAAAAACTGCATCGCCACCGCCGGAACCGCCCCCAGCGGCGCCAACCACCAGCCGTGGCATTTCGTGGCCGTGCGCAATCCGGCCGCCAAGGCGGAAATACGGCAAGCCGCTGAAAAAGAAGAAGAAAAATTCTATGCTGGTGGGGGCGGAGATGAATGGATCAAGGCGTTGGAGCCGCTCGGCACCGGTGTTGAAAAACCGCATCTGACCACAGCCCCGTGGCTAATTGTCATCTTCGCCCAACGGTTCGGGGAATTTGACGACGGCACCCGTTACAAAAACTACTACGTCCCCGAAAGCGTTGGAATCGCGACCGGTTTTCTGATCACCGCGCTGCATAATGCCGGCCTTGTCTGCCTGACCCACACCCCGAACCCGATGAAATTCCTGAACGGTCTTCTGGGGCGGCCTCCCTCGGAAAAACCGGTGATGATTCTGGCCGTCGGGCATCCGGCCGACGATGCAACCATTCCGGCCGTGGCGAAGATCAAAAAGCCGCTGGATGAAATCCTAACCGTCAAGTAGGGCGCCGGCATCTATCCCCAGCAGCCCCTGCATCTGGCGCAGGGCTGCCTTGGCTGTGTCATCCCAATCGGCATTTTTCGCCCCGAAAAGCGTTGCCTGGGACTTCAGAATCAGCCCTTCGGGCAGGATTTTCAGGTGATTCGCCTCCAACGTCGCACCCGAAGATGTGATATCCGCAATCGCCTCGGCCGTCAGGTTTTTCACCGTGCCCTCCGTCGCGCCCTGACTGTCAACCAGCTGGTAATCCGCAATGTCGTGCCGACGCAAAAATTCCCGCGTCAGGTTGTGATATTTCGTGGCAATCCGCAGCCGGAACCCGTGTTTTGCCCGAAAAGCCGCCGCGACCGCATCCAGATCGTCCAGCGTTTCCACATCCACCCAGACCGACGGCACCGCCAGAATTAGATCCGCAAAGCCGAAGCCCATTGTCTGCAGCTCCACAATGTGATCCTGCCACATCGGAATTTTTTCATGGATCAAATCCTGCCCCGTCACCCCCAGATGGATCCGTCCGGCCGCCAGTTCCCGCGGGATTTCCCCCGCAGACAGCAGCACCAGCTCAACATTGTCCACCCCCTGCACACGTCCGGCATATTCCCGCCCCGAGCCGGTGCGCTCGATCGTGATTCCACGCGCTGCAAACCAGTCAATCGTCAAATCCTGCAACCGCCCCTTGGACGGCAGGCCCAGCTTCAAATGGTGCATCACGCCCCCCCTTTCAGGGCCAGAACGGTTTCGGGGCGCACAATCCCCCCGACGGCCGGCAGCGCGGTTCCGTTGCCCAAAACCCGGGTCAGCGCATCATAACGCCCGCCCTGTGCCACCTGTGGCAAATCGGGGTTTTCGACGTGGAAACCGAAAACAAACCCGTCATAATATTCCAGCGTTGTGCGGCCGTAAGAGGCCTCGAACGGCAGGGTTGCTATATCGACACCGCTGTTTTGCAAGGCCTCGGCCCGTCCGGCCAGGCGTTCCGCTGCGGTTTCCAGGGCCGGCGCGATTTCACGTAGCCGTTCCGCAGCCACATCCAGCGTGCATTTCAAATCCAGTATCCGGCCCAACATTTCCGCATCAGAGCGACTGATGGGCGGGGAATCCGCCTCGAGCTGCAGAATTTCGGCGCGGGAAATAACTTCATCAATCGAACGTAAGCCAACCATACTCCCGGCGTTTTCTATCAGTTTTCGAACATTTCCGGCTTCGACCGCCGCAAAAAGCGCACCGCGGTCCACAGCAGTTTCCGCCCCGCCCGCATAGCGTTTCATCAGACGTTTGAAGCGTTCCGGCCGCCAGACATGCCGACGCAAGGCGGCCTTGCGGCGCTCATTTGTGTCCAGCAAATCAATGGCGGCAAAAATCAGGTTGATGTCACCGGTCACCGGTAAAAC
>JALWQC010000416.1 GCA_027080755.1 Paracoccaceae bacterium | reverse complement strand
ATCTGCACGATTTCCCCGTCCCGCATCAGGGCGATCTGGTCGGCCATGCGCATGGCCGACCAGATCGCCCTGATGCGGGACGGGGAAATCGTGCAGATCGGTGCGCCCTACAACATCTACAACAACCCCAAGGACCGCGCGGCGGCGGCGTTCTTTTCCGACGTCAACGTAATTTGCGGCAAGGTGCATAACGCACAGGTGGACACGCCCTTCGGGCAGTTTTTCGCCCCGGGCATGGAAAACGGCACCAAGGTGGAAATCGTGATCCGCCCGCAGCACCTGCGCATTGATTTCGACCGCCACGGCAAAGGCCCCAACCCCACCCCGCAAGAGGGCGTGCCCGCGCGCGGTCTGGTGGAACGGGCGCGGTTTCTGGGCAGCGAGAGTCTGGTGGAAATGCGCATGGAATACGACGACTCGATCCTGAAGGCGACCGTGCCGGGGGTGTTCCTGCCCGCGCCGCAGACGCCGCTCTGGCTGTCGATGCGCCGTGACCGCTGTTTTGTTTTCCCCGCCAAACCGGCGGATTCCTGACGCAAATCAAGGCAAAACCGGAAATATCCGCGCATTTTTGCATTTGGGGTTTGAAACCCGCCGCATAAGCCAATAAATGGTATGCGGGACATGTTTAACCGGACGCTGACGTCCGGCATCTGTTTAGGGAGCAAACACATGCTTAACAATATCGGCCTTCCGGGTCTTCTTCTGATCGCAGTCGTTGTGCTGGTGCTTTTCGGGCGGGGTAAAATCTCGTCTCTGATGGGCGAAGTGGGCAAGGGCATCACATCCTTCAAGCGGGGCGTTGCCGAGGGCAAGGCCGAGCTGGAAAACGCCGCCGCCGAAGAGGCTGTAGACGTGACCCCCGCCAAAGAAAAAGACGAAGCCTGATCCTGACACCGGAGGGGTTCGCCCATGTTTGACATCGGTTTCTCGGAACTTATGGTGATCGGCGTCGTGTCGCTGATCGTTGTCGGCCCGAAGGACTTGCCCAATATGTTCCGCACCGTCGGGAAATATGTCGGCAAGGCCAAGGGAATGGCGCGCGAATTCCAGCGATCCATGGAAGATGCGGCGGATGCCTCGGGGTTTGCCGACATCCAGAAGGATCTGAAGGGCGTGACCTCGGGTCTGGAAGAGGTCAACAAATTCACCAACCCCGGTTTCAGCACCGCCAAGGCGGCCAAGGAACAGTTCGAAAAGATTGTGGAGGCCAAGGAAACCGGCACCCCCCTGTCCGCCGAGGAAACCGCCCCGGCCCTGGATGCTGCCGGCCCGCCAAAGGCCGAGACCACCCCCGTTGTCGAGATCGTCGAGGAACCGGCCAAGGCGCCGACCCCGCCGGCGGATAAAGATCAAGCGACAAAGGCCTGACATGAGCGACACCCCCAAACCCGACGACGTTATGGAAGATTCGACAGCGCCGTTGATCGAACATCTGACAGAGCTGCGCTCGCGGATCATCAAATCGGTTCTGGCCTTTATCATCGGCATGGTGATCCTGTTCCCCTTTGCCGAAAACATCCTGTCCTTTCTGGCGCAACCGATGGTGGACATCATGCGCGCCCGTGGCGAGGATCCGGGCCTGTTTTACGACGCCCCGCAGGATGCGTTTTTCGCCTATGTGAAAATCGCCGTGGTCTTCGGCTTTGCGCTGGTCTCGCCCTATATCGGCTTCCAGATGTGGCGTTTCGTGGCCCCGGGTCTGTATAAAGAGGAACGCGGCGCCTTTTTGCCGTTTCTGGTTGCCTCGCCGCTGCTGTTTATTGCCGGCGGCTCCTTTGCCTACTGGGTGGTTATGCCCCTGGCGATGAACTTCTTTCTGGGCTTCAGCGGCGTTGTGCCGATGGTGACCTCGGCGCTGGGGATCGGGGCGGATACGGCCGGAACGGTGGGCGATGCCGCCGGCACGGCCGCGCAGGACAACGGGTTCCGCGTGTTCTACTTCGGCTCCATCAAATCCTATCTGGCGCTGACTATCAAATTTATCGTCGCCTTCGGCGTCACCTTCCAGCTACCGGTTCTGCTGACCCTGATGGGCAAGGCGGGGCTGGTGTCGGCGGCGGGGCTCGGCTCGGTCCGCAAATATGCGGTGGTGGCGATTCTGGTGCTGGCCGCGATCGTGACCCCGCCGGACGTCATCACCCAGTCGATCCTGTTCGTGGTGGTTTACGGCCTCTACGAGGTATCGATCATTCTGGTGCGCATGGTGGAAAAAAAGCGCGAGGAACAGCTGCGCGCCGATGGCTACTATGACGACGAGGATCTGGAAGGCGACCTGGATCAGGACATGCCCGAGGATCCCCTGTTCAAAGAATTCGAAGAGGACGAATAACATGGAGGCGCAGGCCCTGATCCGTATCGCCGAGGCGCTGGAACGGATCAGCCCGCCCCCCGTGTCCGCCCCCGATTTCACCCGTGCCGATGCCTTTGTCTGGCATGTCTCCCCCGACCGTCTGGAACCGGTGGCGCGTGTCAACCGTGTGGATATTTCCCTGCTGGTGGGCATTGACCGCGCCCGCGACACCCTGCTGGACAACACCCGCCGCTTTGCCCGTGGTCTGCCGGCCAATAACGTGCTGCTGTGGGGGGCGCGGGGGATGGGGAAATCCTCGCTGGTCAAGGCCGCCCACGCCGAGGCCCGCGCCGAGGGCGATCTGGTGCTGATCGAAATCCAGCGCGAGGATCTGCCCAGCATCGGGCGCCTGCTCAACCTGCTGCGCGGACAGGACAAGCGCTTCCTGCTGTTTTGCGACGACCTGTCCTTTGACCATGACGACAGCCACTATAAATCCCTGAAGGCGGTGCTGGATGGCGGGATAGAGGGGCGGCCGGAAAACGTGGTTTTTTACGCCACCTCCAACCGGCGCCACCTGATGCCGCGCGAGATGATCGACAACGAACGCGCCAGCGCCATCAACCCGGGCGAGGCGGTCGAGGAAAAGGTATCCCTGTCGGACCGGTTCGGGCTGTGGCTGGGCTTCCACCCATGCGATCAGGACGCCTATCTTGCCATGATCCGCGGCTATGTCGATGCCCTCGGGATCAACATTGACGACGACACCCTGCGCGCCGAGGCGATTGAGTGGCAACAAACCCGCGGCAGCCGGTCCGGGCGGGTGGCCTGGCAATATGTCACCGATCTGGCCGGCCGGCGCGGCGTGGCCCTGCGCGACTGATCCGGACCCTCCCCTAC
>JALWQC010000415.1 GCA_027080755.1 Paracoccaceae bacterium | reverse complement strand
ATCCGGCCCTGTTCATGCGCGAAATCGTCGGCACCGACGGCGAATTCACCACGGACGAGATCAGCAACCAGATCCGCAACGTGATCGTGGCGCAGTTTTCCGCCGCCCTTGCCAAAAGCGGGATTCCGGTGCTGGATATGGCGGCGAATACGCTGGAGCTGGGCAAGATCATTGCCGACAAGATCAGCCCCGAGCTGGCGGGCTATGGTCTGGAAATGCCGGCGTTCTATATCGAGAACATCTCGCTGCCGCCGGCCGTGGAAGAGGCGCTGGACAAGCGGACCTCTATGGGGGTTGCGGGGGATCTGAACAAGTTCACCCAGTATTCCGCCGCCGAGGCCATGACCGCCGCCGCCAACAACCCCGGCGGGGGGATGGGCGAAGGCATGGGCATGGGGATGGGCATGGCGATGGCCAGCCAGATGGCCAACAGCATGAACCAGAACCAGAACGCCCCGCAAGCGGCCGCCCCCGCAGCCCCGCCGCCGCCGCCCTCGGAAAAGGTGTGGCATGTGGCGGAAAACGGCGAAACCAAGGGGCCGTATTCGCGTGCAGCCCTTGGCCGGATGGTTGCGGAACATACCTTCAACCGTGATACGCTGGTATGGACCGCGGGTCAGGACGGCTGGAAAAAGGCCAATGACATCGACGAACTGGCGCAGCTGTTCACCGTTGCCCCGCCGCCCCCGCCGCCGGCCGGCTAGGGCGTTCGACTTTTGCAAAACGGGTATCATGCGCTGTTCGCAAGGCAGCGATTATGCCGCACTGAAAGCGCATGATGCAATTTTAAGCCGAGACGCAGCAGGGCAATAACCTTAACTGATCTTTTCCAATTTTCGAGTGAATACACATGACCGATGTTACCGAAGAACACCGTTTTCCCTGCAAGGTTTGCGGTGCCGAGATGCGCTTTGATCCGGCCTCGGGGGCGATGCTTTGCGACCATTGTGGCCATAGCGAGCCGATCGACGAAAACCCCTGGCGGGGCGGGGCCATTACGGAACTGGATTTCCAGAAGGCGCTGGCCTCGGATATGTCGGACGTGGAAATGGAAGAGGTCCGCACCACCAGCTGCCCCAATTGCGGCGCGCTGATCGAGTTTGCCGAAAACGACCATGCCACCGAATGTCCGTTTTGCGCGACGCCGGTGGTCATCGGCACCGGCACCAACCGCCAGATAAAGCCCAAGGGCGTGCTGCCCTTTGCCCTGACCGAAAAACAGGCGCGCGGGGAGATGGAAAAATGGCTGGGCAAGCTGTGGTTTGCGCCGGGCAACCTGAAGGAATACGCCCGCGCCGGTCGCAAGATGGCGGGGCTGTATGTCCCTTACTGGACCTATGACGCCGATACCAAAAGCACCTACACCGGCCAGCGGGGGGATGCCTATTACGTCACCGAAACGGTGCAGGTGGACGGGAAAACCGAAACGCGGCAGGTGCGCAAGATCCGCTGGACGCCTGTCAGCGGCCGGGTTTCGCGCTGGTTTGACGATATTCTGGTGCTGGCCTCCAAAAGCCTGCCGAAGAAATATACCGATGCGCTGGAACCCTGGGATCTGGCCGCGCTGGAACCCTATAACCCCGAATATCTGGCCGGGTTCACCGCCGAGGGCTATACCGTCACGCTGGAGGAAGGCTTTGTCGAGGCGCGCCAGATCATGGATGACCGCATCCGTCAGGACGTGCGCCGCGATATCGGCGGGGATGAACAACGCATTTCCCGTGTCGATACGCAGGTCAGCGATGTGACGTTCAAGCACATCCTGCTGCCGATCTGGATGGCCGCCTATAAATACAACGGCAAGACCTATCGTTTTGTGGTAAATGCCCGCACCGGCGAGGTCAAAGGCGAGCGTCCCTATTCGAAACTGAAGATCGCCCTGGCAACGATAGCCGCAGTGGCGGTGGCTGCGGCTATCGGCTACTTTGTCTATATGTCCAAATAGACACGGGACAAAGGGGAACTCGGATACTCGTTACACACAAGACACCGGCACTCGACACCATACAGGAGGGGCAAACAGGACTAATACCAATTACCAGTTACGTTTTGTTTGCTTGCCTATTGTTTAGCGGCGGATTTGGGCAACCCGAGGGCGGAAATAAGACAATATAAAGAAATATATTTGTGAATGTGTCCAAAATCGGGCGGTTTTACCGGAAGAGTGGCGGGGCTATCCTAATGATCAACAAACTGTTGCATCTTTTCCCGGTCGAGAATCTCGATAACGCCTTTTTCGACAGACACCAGCCCGCGGTCGCGCAGTTTGCCCAGCTCGCGGTTGATGCTTTGGCGTGAACAGCCCAGAATCCCGGCAAGGGCGCTTTGGGTGTTGTGGATTTTGGTGCCGTCTCTGGACAGGGTCAGCAGATAGCCGCACAGGCGTTTGTCGGTTGTCACGTTCAGGTCGATATGGCGCAGGTAATTCCCCAGCAGCAGTTTGCCTTGGATCGCGGCCATAAGGTTGCGCACAAAGCGCAGGTTGGAAAGATGGCCCAGAAGCTGCGGCTCGGGGCAAAACAGCAAGGTGGTATTGGGCTGCGTTTCGCAGGTGGCGGCGCAGGCATGGCCGGAAATACATTCGGTTTCCCCGACAGAGCGCCCGACATCCCCGAACATCAGAAAGGTGCGCTGCCCCTCGGCCCCGAGGTAGACAATATCCAGCCCCCCGTGCGCCACCAGATAGAGGCCGGGCGAAGGCTCCCCCTGCATCAGGACGATTGTCGGGGTTTCGTAGAAATGGCAGGAACAGCTGTCCAGAAAGCCCTTGCGGAAATCCGCAGGCAGGTCATGGAAAATATCGACGTTCAACAAATGGGCAAATCGTTTGCTGTTTTCCAAAAATCCCTCCGCTAAAGGAGGGTATTGTATCGGAAAGGCGGCCTGAAGTGAATGCCCCACCCGGATTTTCACCGTTACATTTACATAAATACCGTTTGCTCGTTGCTTCCACCCACTTCAGGTTGCTTGACCATACAGTTCCGTTTCGCGAATCTGTGTCACATTGGCGACAGTGAAGCGGATTTATTTCCGGTCGTGCTGCTGTTGGGCGTCCTGCAGGTGATGCACGATACGCCCGAGGTGGAAGGAAACCCGTTGCAGCCAGCGCAGGGCGTCCAGTTTTTGCAGCAGGTCGGCGCTGTCCCCGTCGCGGTCTGCGGCCTGTTCCACCATGCGCCGGCGGGTGCGCTCGCGCTCGGCCTC
>JALWQC010000414.1 GCA_027080755.1 Paracoccaceae bacterium | reverse complement strand
CTGCAACACACCGCGGGTGATGGGGAAGTGCATTTTCAGGTCGCTGACCCGCACCAGCGGTTTGGGATCGTCAAACATCGCGCGGCGCTCCTTTGTCTACATCCCACCAGCAGGCCACATCGTGATCCGGGGTGATATTCGCCCGCAGCGGGTTTTCCTTCAGGCACCGCTCGAAGGCATATTTGCAACGGGGCGCGAATTCGCAGCTGTCGGGCGGCGAGGTCATGTTCGGGGGCTGTCCGTCAATGGACAACAGGCGTTTGTTGCGCGGGCCGCTGACCTTGGGCAGGGTTTCCAGCAGCGCGCGGGTATAGGGGTGCGCGGGGTGGCGGAACAGTTCGTGCACCTCGGCATGCTCCACGATCTGCCCCGCATACATCACGGCAATCCGGTCGGCGATTTCGGCAACGACGCCAAGGTCATGGGTGATCCAGATGATCGCCATGCCCAGCTTCTGGCGCAGCTCTTTCACCAGCTCCAGGATCTGCGCCTGAATGGTCACATCCAGCGCCGTGGTCGGTTCGTCCGCGATCAGCACCTTGGGATCACAGGCCAGCGCAATCGCGATCATCACACGCTGGCGCATCCCTCCGGAAAACTGGTGCGGGTAATCCTTCAGACGGCTGGCCGCATCGGGGATTCCGACCAGCTCCAGCAGCTCGGCCGCACGGACGCGCGCCTGTTTCTTGTTCATACCCATATGCACGCGCAGCGGCTCCATCAACTGGAAGCCGACCGTGAACACCGGATTGAGCGAGGTCATCGGATCCTGAAAGATAAACCCGATCTGCCCGCCGCGCAGGTTGCGCATCTGTTCGGGCGTCATGGCGCGCACGTCCTGGCCGTCATAGGTGATTTCACCGGACACGATTTCCGCCGGCGGCATGGGCAACAGGCCCAGAAGCGACATCATGGTCACGGATTTCCCCGAGCCACTTTCCCCCACCACGCCCAGCAGTTCGCCGGGAGCAAGGGAAAAACTGACGCCGTTCACTGCGTAGACAACCCCGTCCCGGGTGTTGAACACAGTTCGTAAATTCGCCACGTCAAGGATCGTGGCGTTCCGGTCGAGCATAAAGGTGCTCCCTGTTTATATAGCCGCCGGATTTTCCCGGACATTTTATCGACGGAATCACATCGCCCGCCTACCTGCGACAAGTTAACACCAACAAATCGCCGCCCGCAACACAGTATTAATACTGTTATTCCCGACTTGACGCCACGGCCCGCAGGGAACAGGATTGCGCGTGAACAAAAGGGGGGCTTTATGCCGACACGTTATACCGCCAGGGAAATGCTGGAAAAACTCGTTGCTTTTGACAGTGTTTCGGCCAAATCCAATCTGCCGATTATCAATTTTATCCGCGATTATCTGGCCGAATACGGGGTGGAATCGCATCTGGTGTTCGATGAAACCGGACAGAAGGCCAATCTCTATGCCCAGATCGGCCCGAATGTGGAGGGGGGCGTGGTTTTGTCCGGCCATACCGATGTTGTGCCGGTGGAAGGGCAGGAATGGGATACGGACCCGTTTGTGCTGACCGAAAAGGACGGCAAGCTGTTCGGGCGCGGCTCTTGCGATATGAAGGGGTTTCTGGCGACGGGGCTGTCTCTGGTGCCGGATATGGTGGCGGCCGATCTGCAATATCCAGTCCAGTTCGCCTTTTCCTATGATGAAGAGGTCGGCTGCATCGGCGCTCCCTTCATGATCGACGAAATGCTGCAAACCCTGCCCAGGGCCCGCGCCGTGATTGTGGGCGAGCCGTCCATGATGCAGGTGGTGACCGGCCACAAGGGCGCCAGCGGGTTTAGCGTGCATGTCCACGGTTTCGAGATCCATTCCAGCCTGATGCACCAGGGCGTTTCCGCCACCATGACCGCCGCGCGGCTGGTGGAATGGCTGCGCCAGCGCTTTCAGGAGGAGCAGGCCAAAACCCCCAACGACATCGACGCGATTTTCGAGCCGCCCTTCACCACCTTTCACGTCGGTATCCTGAAGGGCGGCACGGCCAGCAATATCACAGCCAAGGACGCCTTTTTTACCGTCGATATCCGCTGTCCGCCCTCGCAGGACCCGATGGAATGGCTGGACCGGTTCATCGCCTATACCAAAGAGGTCGAATCCGAAATACAGGCGATTCGACCCGAGGCCTATATCGAGGTGGTGCCGCGCAGCCTCAACCCCTCGCTCAGGCCCGAAACCGATGGCGAGGCCGAGGTCTTCGCCCGCCAGATCACCGGCGACAACGCCACGCATGTGGTGTCCTACGGCACCGAGGCCGGACAGTTCCAGCGCGCGGGCTATTCCGTCGTGGTCTGTGGTCCGGGCGACATTGCACAGGCGCACCAGCCCAACGAATTTATCGAAACCGACCAGCTGGATGCCGGCGTCGGTTTCATTGCCAACATCATCCGTAAACTATCCTAGGGGAAGACTATGCCAGTTATAAACAGATTTGCCGAGTTCCAGGACGAGATCACCGCATGGCGCCGCGACCTGCACGAACACCCCGAGATCCTGTTCGACACTGTCCGCACCGCCAAGGTGGTCGAAGACAAGTTGAAGGAATTCGGTTGTGACGAGGTCGTCACCGGCCTTGGCCGCACCGGCGTTGTCGGCATCATTCACGGCAAATCCACCGACAGCGGCAAGGTCATCGGCCTGCGCGCGGATATGGATGCCCTGCCGATTTTCGAGACCACCGGCAAGGAATACGCCTCCAAGACCGAAGGGGCGATGCACGCCTGCGGCCATGACGGGCATACGGCGATGTTGCTGGGCGCCGCCAAATATCTGGCCGAGACCCGCAATTTCGACGGCACCGTCGCCGTGATCTTCCAGCCTGCCGAAGAAGGGGGCGGGGGCGGCCGCGAGATGGTCGAGGACGGCATGATGGAACGTTTCAACATTCAGGAAGTCTACGGTATGCACAACATGCCCACGCTGCCCGTCGGCATGTTCGCCCTGCGTCCCGGCCCGCTGATGGCCGCCGCCGACCAGTTCAACATTTTTGTAGAGGGCAAGGGCGGCCACGCGGCCATGCCCAATTCCACGATCGATACGACTCTGGTGGCCAGCCAGATCGTTGTCTCGCTGCAATCCATTGTGTCGCGCAACACCAATCCGGTGGGCAGCGTGGTGGTCTCCGTCACCAGTTTCGAAACCGAATCCAAGGCCCATAACGTCATCCCGCAACGGGTGGAGC
>JALWQC010000413.1 GCA_027080755.1 Paracoccaceae bacterium | reverse complement strand
GGGTCGGGGCGAAAAAGCTGGAAAAATTCGGGAAAATTTTTCTGGAGGTCATAAACGGCGAGCCTCCGCGCGACATGCACCCCGCGCGGCGCAAACTGGCCGGACGCGGGGCCGGCGATACCTTCGACCGTCTGAAAGCCGCCCAACTGGATCTGGCCACCGGCCCGCACGGCACCGAAAAACCCCTAAGCTGCACAACCGCACAACTGGCCAAAATCGCCGGTCAACGCCCGCGCAGCCTGTCCGACCTCGAACGCATTATAGGCGAGGCCAAGACGCAACGTTTCGGCCCCGCCTTTCTGGAAATCCTGCAGGAATAATGCCAGTCTGGCGAAAAAGGGGAACGACATGAGCCAGACAATCACCAAGGGATACAAGGCCCTGCTGGACGAGGCAAACGCCTGCATCGCCACCATGCCGGTAGCCGAGGCGCGGGAAAAATTCAACGATCCCGCCTATCAGTTCATCGACCTGCGCGACATCCGCGAGCTGCAACGCGCCGGCAAAATTCCCGGTGCCTTTTCCTGCCCGCGCGGGATGCTGGAATTCTGGATTGATCCCGAAAGCCCCTACCACAAGCCGGTGTTCAACCAGGATAAAACCTATGTGTTCTATTGCGCCTCGGCGTGGCGCTCGGCGCTAAGTGCGCGGGCCGCTGCCGAAATGGGCCTGTCCCCCGTTATGCATCTGGAGGGCGGCTTTACCGCCTGGAAAGACGCCGGTTGCGATATCGAACCGGTTGAAAAGCGCCGGTCCTGACTCCGGCATTTGACGGGGGAAAAAATTGTTGCAAGAATATACCTTTGAAAAAATATATCGGGGATATTATGCGACTTCTTTATACGTTTCTTCTGCTCATCCTGTGGACCACCCCTCTTAGCGCACAAAACGGCATACCCTGGTGCGAGGACGCCGGCGCGGCCTCGGTGCAGCAAGCCTATGCGCTGATTGATCAGGGGGACACCATCCTTAACCAGCTTAGCGATTGCAGTCAGGTCAATCTGATGGCCTGCGAAGAGGCGCTCGGATACTATCAGGCTGCGGAACAACAGATCGCGCAGGTGTTCCTTGATGCCAAGGGCGAGGCCTGCACCTATTGCGACATCACCCCGATCGGCGATGTCGCCAGCGAGCTGGCAATCCGCGGCGACCAGTTCACGCAGGCGCTGAACTGGGATGTCGATCTGCGCGGGGTCTGGAACGAATACCAGACCTGGCGCGACGCCCCCTATTGCAGCACCGCCAGCGCCCCGCCCGTCAGCGCCCCGCCTGTTGCCGCGCCGCCGGTGTTGCCCGGTGCGGCCGGCTGTGGCTTTGTGCAGGAAACGCCCGGTTATTACCTGCCGGATGTCGATGGTCTGGACATACAGGGCGTCTCGCCCGGGGAATGCCAGAAGGTCTGCGATGCCATTGGCTGGTGCCGATCCTACACCGTCAACCGCGCCGCACAGGCTTGCGAGTTTCACAAGCAAACCGGGGCAGAAGTGGCGCTGAAAGACGCTTTCAACGATCAAGTCAGCCATTTCACCTGCCTTGGCCGTTAAAGGAGACCGGATATGATCAACTTGCCTTCTGCCCCCCGTTTGTTCACACATCCGGGCGCCCTTTGCCTTCTGTTCCTGTCAGCTGCCGCACCGGCCAGCGCGCAGGCTATTGCGCCGTGCCAGAGTAGCGCCCGCTTCTCGATTGCCGATGTCCAGAGCAAGATCAGTGACGGCGAAACCGACTTTAATGCCAAGAACGGCTGCCCAACCCCGCGCGACACCGACCGCACCGATCTTGAAAGCAGTTCCAATGTTTTCTGGTGCAGCGAGGCGGCCTCTATTTACGACTCGGCCACCTACATGGCCGTGGACATTCTGCAGGAGGCAACGAAAAACGGTTGTTATTCGTGCGATCCGGTGTTTCTGGAACAGGCCAGCGATCTGCTTTTGAAGCGTAGCCTTTATCTCAGGGCGATGGGCTATTCAAACACCGCCGACCAGCTTGACCAGTCTCTGCGCACCCGCGCAGGCTGGGGCTATTGCGCGGACGCGGGGCAGGACTCCGCCCCCGGCGCCACCACCGGCACGCCGCCGGCCCTTGACCCGATCTTCGGTCAGGGGGGCCAGCCCCAACCGCCGGCCACACCGTCAACAGGCAAATGCGCCAGCGTTGATGTCTACCCCGATATGCGGCTGAATTCGGGGTTTGGCTGGGTGCTGGAGAACCTTACCTTTCCGGAATGCGTCACCAAATGCGAGGGGGAGCCGACCTGCACCGGCTATGACTACAACACCGACACCAGCACCTGCGTGGTCCGCTCCGAGCCGCAAACCGTAACCGGATTGGAAAGATATGCGGGATGGGTCCATTATGAATGTCGTTAAGGGGCCGGCACCAGCCTTGCGTTCGTAACCTCCGGCAGGCGGTTGGCAAAGGCCAGCCGCCAGTCGTGATCCTCGGCCGGCAGATGCTCGGCTATGGTGATATCGGCTGTCCATGCGTCGCAGGCGGTCAGATAGACGTCCTCTCCGTTGTCCACATGCCGCGCCTGAATAAGTCTAAGTGTTTTCCGGTCCGTCATATCGGCCCCCTTGTTTGCTTGTTTTCAGGGGGATTATAGAATATTGTTCCGTTTCAGGGCCATATATCCAAACAAATAAGGATTATTTCCGCCCGTATTCGAATAGAAACAGAACAACATCCCGATTTCATGACGGAGGGAAAATGTCGTACCCGCTCGACCCGCTTGACCGGAATATCCTTTCCTGCCTGCAGGAGGATGCAGAACAGTCGCTGGACGAAATTGCCCGCAAAACGGGGTCATCCAAGACGCCGGTCTGGAATCGCATCCGCAAGATGAAACAGGCCGGTGTGATCCGGCGGCTGACGGCCCTGCTGTCCCCTGCCGCGCTGGGGTTGGAGGCCTGC
This sequence comes from Paracoccaceae bacterium, assembly GCA_027080755.1. Classification (GTDB taxonomy): domain Bacteria; phylum Pseudomonadota; class Alphaproteobacteria; order Rhodobacterales; family Rhodobacteraceae; genus NORP23. The sequence goes on along the minus strand of JALWQC010000413.1, from coordinate 295 downwards.
TTCTTCGTCCTGATCCGCACCTCGGAACATGACGCCGCGTGGCAGGCGCAATTCCTGCAAACCCTGCAAGCCCGCCCCGAGGTGCTGGAGGCCCACCGCCTTGCCGGTGACATCGACTATATCCTGAAAGTGCAGGTAAAAAACGCCGCCGCCTATGACGCCTTCTATCAGGCGCTGATTGCCAACGTGAAAATCTTCAACGTCACCGCGCTGTTGTCGATGGAGGAAATCAAATCCACCACCATGCTGCCGCTGGAGCAGGCATAAAAAAACCCCGACGCGAACGCCGGGGTAA
>JALWQC010000412.1 GCA_027080755.1 Paracoccaceae bacterium | reverse complement strand
TTCCTGCAAACCCTGCAAGCCCGCCCCGAGGTGCTGGAGGCCCACCGCCTTGCCGGTGACATCGACTATATCCTGAAGGTGCAGGTGAAAAACGCCGCCGCCTATGACGCCTTCTATCAGGCGCTGATCGCCAATGTGAAAATCTTCAACGTCACCGCGCTGTTGTCGATGGAGGAAATAAAATCCACCACCATGCTACCGCTGGAGCAGGCATAAAAAAACCCCGACGCGAACGCCGGGGTAAAGTGTCCGAAGCACCCGGGCGCTTCGGAGGGAATGTCATCAGTTGTTGGTGAACTCGGGGTAGGCCTCCATGCCCAGCTCCGCGATGTCCAGCCCGACGTATTCGTCTTCTTCGCTGACGCGGATCCCCATGGTGACCTTCAGGGCCAGCCAGACGACCAGCGAGACACCGAAAACAAAGGCACCAACGATCAGGATCGGCACCAGCTGCCCGGCAAAGGTCGCAGCCGGGTTCGACAGCAGAACCGCCAGCGTGCCCCAGATACCGGCGAACAGATGCACCGGAATGGCGCCAACCGCGTCGTCGATCTTCAGCTTGTCCAGGAAGGGGATGGCAAAGACCACGATCACACCGCCAATGATGCCGATAACGGTGGCAAGACCCAGCGAGGGCATCAGCGGCTCGGCCGTGATGGATACCAGACCGGCCAGCGCGCCGTTCAGGGCCATCGTCAGGTCGGGCTTCTTATACATCAGCTGCGACAGGATCAGCGCGGCCATCGCCCCGCCGGCAGCGGCGGCATTGGTGTTGGCAAAGATGCGGCTGATGTCGGCAACATTGCCGGCCGTGTTCATATACAGCTGCGAGCCACCGTTAAACCCGAACCAGCCCATCCACAGGATAAACGTGCCCAGTGCGGCCAGCGGCAGGTTGGAGCCCACGATCGGAACCGTCTGCCCGTTCTTGTATTTGCCCAGACGCGGCCCCAGAACAATCGCCCCGGCCAAAGCGGCCCAGCCACCGGCGGAATGCACAACCGTAGAGCCGGCGAAATCGAGGAAACCCCAGTCCTTGTCAAGGAACCCGCCGCCCCATTTCCAGCTGCCTTCCAGCGGATAGATAAAGGCGGTCAGGATGACGGTGAAAATCAGGAAGGGCCAAAGCTTGATCCGCTCGGCCAATGTGCCGGAAACGATCGACGCGGTGGTAGCCGTAAACATCAGCTGGAAGAAGAAGTCCGAGCCAACCGAGGCATAGGTCAGGTCCGGCTCTGCTCCGGCCAGGCCGACGGGTTCCAGAACGGCGGTGCCGAAGCTGCCGATGATGTTGGTAACCGTCCAGGCATCGCCCGGATACATCAGGTTATAGCCGACCAGATAATACATGATCGCGGCAATAGCGAACAGCGCGATGTTTTTCGTCAGCTGCATGGTGACGTTCTTGGATCGCACGAGGCCCGCCTCCAGCATGGAAAAACCGGCCCCCATCCACATCACCAGAACGCCCGTAACAAGGAACATAAAGGTGTTGAGGATGAAGCCGATCTCGATCGCTGGCGGGTCGATAGCATCTTGGGCAAAGGCAGGGGCGGCCAGCAGCGCCGCGGCTGCCGTCATCCCGAGTATTTTCGATAGGTTTTTCATGGTCTCTCTCGTTTTGCGGGATTTACAGGGCTTCTTCACCGGTTTCGCCGGTGCGGATACGCAGGGTTTGCTCGATATCCATCACAAAGATCTTGCCGTCGCCGATCTTGCCGGTCTTGGCGGTGCTTTCGAGCGTGTCGATAACCTTGGCGACGTCCTCGTCGGGGATGCCGATTTCCAGTTTGACCTTCGGCACGAAATTCACGACGTATTCGGCGCCGCGATAGACTTCGGTATGGCCGGACTGGCGGCCGTAGCCTTTGACCTCGGAAACGGTCAGTCCCTGCACGCCGATACCGGTCAGCGCTTCGCGGACTTCCTCCAGTTTGAAGGGTTTGATTATGGCGATGATAAGCTTCATGTGTCCTCCTGAACTCGCGAATGCCATCGGGGGGTGACGGCACTTGTCCGCCAATGTGCCCAAAAACGGCCGTAAACACAGGAAACGGGCGGGGAAATATTCCGGAATCGTGATATATGTGCCTAAAATATGCACATGACTTGCAATATGCCTAAAAATTGTGCATAAGTTGCAGACGAAAAGGCGGCAAAGATTTGCCTAGGGTCGCGAATCACCCTCTACAAGCGCGCCAAAACCTTTTACCTATGAAACAACAATAACGAGCAGGCGGCCCACAAATGGCCAGTAAAAAGCCGACAAAGGCAAAGAAAACGAAAAAAACCGCCCGTCCCCGGCGCGGCGGTCTGGCGCGGGCTGTCCGCTGGCTGCTGGGGCGGCTGGTCTATGCCCTGTGGTGGCTGGGCAGTCGCGGTGCCATTCTGGGCGCGCTGGGCATGGCCGTCTGGGTCGGGTATTATTACGTCAACCTGCCGCCGATGGAACAGCAACTGGACGGGCGGCAGAAAGGCTCGGTCGTGCTGCTGGACCGGGACGCGAAGGTTTTCGCCTGGCGCGGGGAACAGTTTGACGGCTCTTTGCGGGTCGGAAATGTGGCGCCGGCGCTGAAAAACGCCGTCGTCGCGACCGAGGACAAGCGTTTCTATCACCATTTCGGCGTCAGCCCGCGCGGCATTGCCAGCGCTATCCGCATCAACCTGCGCGCCGGTCGCGGGCCGTTTTCGGGCAACGGTGGCTCTACCATCACGCAGCAGGTGGCAAAGCTGCTGTGTCTGGGCCAGGACCTGCCCGAGGCCGAGTGCCGCAAGCAAACCCTGATGCGCAAGATACAGGAGGTCCCCTACGCCCTGGCGATGGAGCTGAAATACTCCAAGGACGACATCCTTTCCATCTATCTGAACCGCGCCTATCTGGGCGCCGGCGCCAATGGATTCGAGGCCGCCGCCCAGCGTTATTTCGGCAAAAGCGCGCGCGACGTCACCATCCCCGAGGCCGCCATGCTGGCCGGATTGCTGACCGCCCCGTCCTATTACGCCCCCACGCGCAACCTGAAACGGGCGCAGGAGCGTGCCAATGTCGTGATCGGTCTGATGGAGGATCAGGGCTATATCACCGCGGTAGAGGCCGCCCTCGCCCGCGCCAATCCCGCTACGCTGTCACAGGCGGCGCAGGAACGGGCCGGCGGGTATTTTGCCGACTGGGTCATGGCCTCGGCGCCGCAATTCCTGACCCGCGACACCACGGAAGACGTGGAAATCCGCACCACCTTCGAC
>JALWQC010000411.1:1792-3242 GCA_027080755.1 Paracoccaceae bacterium | reverse complement strand
TCGACAAAAACCACCTCGCCCAGGGCCTCGGCCGCGTGTTTGGTGATGCCCAGCGTTGCGGTGTCGCCGTCAACGTCCAGCCATTCGTGTTCTTCGGAATAATAGAGTGTCATCAGGGTGGCTCCTATCGTTTGTAGTTGTGCTGCACGAACGGCAGTTTGATGATGGTTGCAGGCATTTCCTTGCCGCGGATTAACAAATTCACCTTGGTATCGGGGGCGGCAAATTCGCTGGCAACATAGCCCATCGAAACCGGCCCGCCAACCGTGGGACCGAACCCGCCCGAGGTAATCTGCCCGATCACGTTCCCGTCCGTATCCGCGACCTCTACCCCGCGGCGGGCAGGGGCGCGGCCGTCGGGGCGGATCCCGACCAGCAGGCGCGACGGCCCCTCGGCCAGTTCACGCTGGATACGCGCCGCCCCCGGAAAGCCACCCTGTTCGCGACGCCGTTTCTGGATCGCCCAGGTCAGGTTGGCCTCTACCGGCGAGGTGTCGTTGTCGATGTCGTTGCCGTAAAGGCAAAGCCCCGCCTCCAACCGCAAAGAGTCGCGCGCGCCAAGGCCGGCCGGCTCCAGATCCGGGTGCTGCAGGAAGGCGCGGGTGATGCGCTCCACCTGATCGACGGGGATAGAGATCTCAAACCCGTCCTCGCCCGTATAGCCGAGCCGCGAGATCCGGCAAAGGGCGCTGCCGATGGTGGTGACGGTGGTTTCCATGAACTTCAGGGTTTTGGCTACGGGGGCGAACTCGGCCACAATGCTTTCGGCGGCCGGCCCCTGAATGGCAATCAGGGCGTCGTCACGCTCGATCACCTCCAGATCCAGCGTGCGCATATGGGCGATATCCTGATCCCGCATAGAGGCATTGACCACCGCATAAAGGTAATCCCCGCCGTTGGACACGATCAGATCGTCCATGATCCCGCCCTGTTCGTTGGTGAAAAACGTATAGCGCGCCTTGCCCGTAGGCAGCGTGGTAATGGCCGCCGGCACCAGGGTTTCCAGCTTTTGCGCCACATTTTCCCCGTGCAATTCGACCTGCCCCATATGCGAGACATCGAACAAGCCGGCCTTGGTGCGGACCTGGGTATGCTCGCCCACGATCCCCATGGGATAGTTGACCGGCATCATCCAGCCGGCAAAATCGACCATCTTGCCGCCGAGTTCGACGTGCAGATCATAAAGCGGGGTTTTGCGGGGGTCTGACATGGGAATACCTCGATTGAGTCGTTTCGTGTCCCTCTTAACAAACCTGTTTCCGATAGGAAACCTTTTTTCGGGATGCGAGTGTATACGGCGGCTTATATGCGGCAGGGCGGATACATACTAACCTATGTTAGTAGGCGGGCAGGGGTGGTTAATATCCGGTTAAAGCAGGGGGGATTTCAGGCGGGTTGGCGTGGGGTTTTCAGGGTATCCTTCCGGTTTCATGGGGGAAATGTGCGGGGA
>JALWQC010000411.1:0-1782 GCA_027080755.1 Paracoccaceae bacterium | reverse complement strand
GGGGCGTTGCGGGCGCGACATATCCACTAAACCGGTTTAGTGGAATCAAACCTCCGCAACGTCACGTCCCGCAAAACCCGCCCCATTGCACCGCAGCAAAATCCCCGCCAATATGGCGCAAAACAACAAAGGGAATCCCGTGACATGACCAAAGCGCCGCTGAAACCGAAAGAGCAACCCTCGCTGTCCAGCTTCAACTGGGAGGACCCGTTCCTGCTGGACGACCAGCTGAGCGAGGAAGAACGCATGCTGCGCGACGGCACGCGGGCCTATGCGCAGGAAAAGCTCCAGCCGCGTATCATAGAGGCCTACCGCGAGGAAAAAACCGACCCCGCCATCTTTGCCGAAATGGGCGAAATGGGCCTGCTCGGCGCCACCATCCCCGAAGAATACGGCGGCATCGGTGCCGGCTACGTCGCCTACGGCCTGATCGCCCGCGAGGTAGAGCGCGTGGACAGCGGTTACCGCTCCATGATGTCGGTGCAATCCTCGCTGGTGATGTATCCGATCTACGCCTATGGCTCCGAGGACCAGCGCCGCAAATACCTGCCCAAACTCGCCAGCGGTGAATGGATCGGCTGTTTCGGCCTGACGGAACCGGATGCCGGCTCCGACCCCGGCGGCATGAAAACCCGCGCCACGAAAGTGGACGGCGGCTATGTGCTGAACGGCACGAAGATGTGGATCTCCAACGCGCCGATTGCCGATGTTTTCGTCGTCTGGGCCAAATCCGACGCCCACGGCGGCAAGATCCGCGGGTTCGTGCTGGACACGGGTATGAAGGGCCTGAGCGCCCCGAAAATCGGCGGCAAGCTAAGCTTGCGCGCCTCGGTCACCGGCGAGATTGTCATGGACAACGTCGAAATCCCCGAAGATGCCATCCTGCCCGACGTCGAGGGCCTCAAAGGCCCGTTCGGCTGCCTCAACCGCGCCCGCTACGGCATCAGCTGGGGCGCTCTGGGCGCGGCGGAATTCTGCTGGCACGCCGCGCGCCAATACGGGCTGGATCGCAAGCAGTTCAACAAGCCGCTGGCACAAACGCAGCTGTTCCAGAAAAAACTGGCGGACATGCAGACGGAAATCACGCTGGGGCTTCAGGCCAGCCTGCGTGTCGGCCGCCTGATGGACGAGGGCCGCGCCGCCCCCGAAATGATCAGCATGATCAAGCGCAACAACGTCGGCAAGGCCCTCGATATCGCGCGCCAGTCCCGCGACATGCACGGCGGCAACGGCATTTCCGAGGAATTCCAGGTCATGCGCCACATGATCAATCTGGAAACCGTCAACACCTACGAAGGCACACATGACGTGCATGCGCTGATTCTGGGCCGCGCCCAAACCGGCCTGCAGGCGTTTTTCTAGGCTTGGGAAACCAGCTGCATAAACGGGCGCGCGAGCTGTTCGATGTCGCGGTGCGCGCCGCCGATCCCGCGCGGGCCTTGCGCGCGGCGATGGCCGGCCTGCCGCCCGTTTCCGGCCGCAATATCGTCATCGCCCTTGGCAAGGCCGCCTGTCCCATGGCGCAAGAGGCCCTGCACCTGCTGGCCGGTCAAGCGGTCACGGCGCTGGCCGTCACCAACCCGGAAAACCTGCGGCCGGTGGCGGGATGCAGGGTTCTGCCCGGCGGGCATCCCTTGCCCGACGCCAACAGCGCGGCGGCAGGGGCGGCGGTGGTGGCGTTGCTGGAAACCGCGACGGAAGGGGACCGGGTGCTGGTGCTGGTCTCGGGCGGGGGGTCTGCCCTGCTGGTGGCGCCTGTCGCGGGGATCAGCCTTGCGGACA